>NZ_CAWNWX010000044.1:0-14660 GCF_963878195.1 Aeromonas sp. HMWF016 | reverse complement strand
TATAAATGGTTCTCAAGCTATTTTAATTGGGTTGACTCATATGTATACTATCCCTTGTTGTTTCATTAGGACTTACGTGGTGTTGCGAACTTGTTTTAATGCGAAAGAGCATCATCTAAAAAGGAAGTAAAAAACATGCTGAAAAATTGAAAATTTCAAGATTAAATTTAATTCAAATTGATTCGCATCTATTCAATGATGCGGCATAGATAAGGAATTCATTAAACCATAAGCAAGTGGGGTGTTTTTAGGTTTGGGGCAGGACATCTGTGTTGCAAGACACAAAAACTCGAACTGAACTTTTATTAATGGGTGTGACTTGATAACCCCACGATTTTAGGGGCATTAAAAGGTAGAGGTCATGCAGCCTTTGCAAGATGCTGCTTTGGGGGATAACCATTCAGCGCCATATTGGGCCGCTCATGGTTATAAAGGCTTTGTGGCCGAAATCAGCCATCAAGTCATGACTTCCTCAGTCCCAGATGACCGCTACACTCGGGGCTTTCTTACAGGTAAACCCAGAGTATTTAGTTTGTTTATGGCGCTTACATACGCCATGACTTCTCCCACTTGGCCATTGTAGTTACGCAGACTAATCTTCCCCGTCAGCAACTGCTTGAACCGATACATCGCCGTCTCTGCCAGCGAGCGACGGTGATACCCCGATATCTTCTTCCTGTGCCCAGTCCTTCCATGCGCATCACCAGCACTGCTCTTGGGTGTCATAACCCCGCGGGCTTTCGAGGCGGGATACAGGCTGTCGCCCCTTTGTGCGAGATAAGCTGATGGATGGCTTTGCTGTGATAGGCCCCATCCGCATAAATATGTCCCAGCTTACACCGCAGAGGGTTGAGCAAGGTCGGCAGCACCTCGGCATCATGGACATTTTCCAACGACACCTCTGCTGTGAGTTGCTGGGTCCACTGCCAGATGCAACTTGCGCCAGCCCCGTCGCTTCTCCGTGCCATGTTTCCTGACTTTCCACTCGCCTTCACCAAATACCTTCAGGCCAGTCGAGTCGATAACCTGGTCGGTGATGCGTCCCTTTGAGGGCTACCGATAGGCCACAGTCACCGTGCGGGCCCGCTTGCTGACGCGGCTGTAATCGAGGGCACAAAGCGGTACGTTCATCAACTCGAACAGGAAGTCGAGCCGTCCCTGGGTGGCTAGCAGAGTGAGACTGAAAATCCCTTTGAGCATCAGGACGGTGCAGATGGTCTGGTCGGTGTAAAGCTGACTGCGTCCCCGTCGCCCATGATGGTCGTGGTGAAACCAGTTGCTCATAACCTTGGCATCAACCCAGAAGGTGGGTGAACCACGGTTAATCAAAGACTTGTTGTTTGGTGATAGGGTGGAGCGACATGCCCATGATGCAGATTTGAAGAGGATCGTGGTGATCAGGTCACCGTGCCCTCAGTAAGTTCCCATCAAACTGTATCGATTTGTGCAACAACGCCACTAGGGCGCCATCAGTTTGACGGTATGTCCCAGCCCTTGCAGCTTATTGGCCCAGAAGTGGGCAGATGAACAGGCCGCCATGTCGATCAAGCAGGCTGGAATATTGGCAAAAAGGAGGCTAACTGTGAACGCCTGAGTTACTTGTTGAACAACCGCTTACCTTGCTCGTCCACCCTGTGAACATGGAATACCTCTTTGCCAAATCAATGCCGATTGTCGTAGCCTTCATGGTGGTCGCCTTTCTCATCAGTAGGAACGTACATTCGCCACTTTGGCGCTTCAGATGCTTTTGGGGAGGGGAGGTCATCCTATTAACAACGCAGGTTTATTTAGGAAACAACGCCAATAAAATTGGCCACCATTGGCGCTGGCTTCCTATAAAAATAGAATGTAACCGTAATAGAAATTTCTATTTACGCGATGTATTTTCTATCTGCTTTTTAATTTCAGGAGATATTGTCCCCTCAAGATAATCAGATGGCAAGACCTGACGCTTTGGTGAGGTAAGATATCTTTCTTGAGCTGCCAGACTAAGCTGTTCTGCACGGAATTGAGAGTATTTATTATTAGACAACCCAGAGTAAATACTAGCATCACGTAAGATTGTTGGTCGAATGAATACCATTAGATTCCGTTTGGAGGTTGTGTTTGATGTAGAGCGAAAAAGGTAGCCCAATATAGGTAAATCCCCCAGTAACGGTACTTTTGAAACCTCCTCCTTTGTTTTCTCATCCATCAAACCACCAAGGACTACAGTTTCACCACTTTTAACTAGAACAACGTTTTTTACGGTACGGACATCAAATGTTGGACCTAGGCCACTGGTACCATCGGCTTGTGTTCCAACACTAGAAACCTCTTGTTCAATTTTAAGTAATACTGAATCACCTTCATTAATCTGTGGAGTGACGGTCAGTTTTGTTCCTACTGTTTTGTACTCGATAGTATTGAATATACTATCGCTATCAGTTGAACTTTGGCTGCCCGTTTGAGTAGGTACATCTCTACCTGCGTTGAAAGTTGCCTCTTCATTATCCATAGTCACAATACTTGGGGTAGATAAAACGTCACTTTTGGTATTGGATGCTAATGCGGTAGTTAGCATGGTCCAGCTGCCTTGATAAAAACCAGCAGCTATACCACTATAATTTTCTAATAAATTACCTGCCATATCAGGATTTTTATTTTGATAATCATTAGTCGAACTGATAGCGCCTCCAAGCGGCAAACCTGAGTTTTGAAATTGAGTGCCACCAACACTGGAGTTAGCCCATTGCACGCCGAGCTTTAGATTGTCGCCATCATCGATCTCGACAATAATCGCTTCCACTAGCACCTGGGCTCGTTGGATATCTAATTTGGTCACAACTTGTTCCAACTCTGCCATCACATTTGGTTGAGCAGTAATAATAAGGGCATTCGTTGTTTCATCAGCAGAGATGGCTAAGCTGCCACCACCTATACTCGAACCTTCAGCAATAGTTGAGTCTGGATTACTACCATTCCTTTTATCTAAATTAGTAGCTGAGCTGACATTTTTTAGCACCTCGACTAAATCCTTGGCATTGCCATATTTAAGGTAGAACACTCGGGTATTACCTTTACTCTGTAGGTCTTGATCAAGCTGATGTATCAATTCGATAGTACGCGTTCGCATCTCAGACTCTCCACTAACTACTACCGAGTTAGTACGCTCATCTGCAACAACTTGTGTTGTGAGCGAGGTTGAAACTCCTCCTTGATTGCTTCCATTTTTATTTAAATTTGTAACTATGCGTACTATTTCTCCTGCCGCGGCATATTTTAGCTTAACAATATCTGCTTCCCTGCTACTAGTGCGATCAACTCGGCTCACTACTTCTACTAGGCGATTAACCACCGCAGCACGGCCAGTGATGAGTAGAACGTTTGAAGGATCATAATTAACTACATTTCCTGCCCCCGCTGTATCAATTAGTTGTCGTAGTAAGGGAGCAAGTTCACGAACGGATACATTTCGTACTGGTACAACTCGAGTAACCATCTCATCGCCCACACCTGGGTTGGTTTCATCTACTACCGGAATTGAGGAAGTCTTCGCGTCCTTTGCTCTAACCACCTTTATAATACCATTATCCATAGGTACTACAGCAAAACCATATACATCGAGGACACTTAAGAAAAATTGATAAAACTGTTCTTCATTTAAGATGTCATAGCTGCGAACATTTATCTTACTACCACGAGCTGATGGGTCTATAACAATAGTTTTATTAATGTTTTTACCTACAGTATTGATAAACTCTTCTATATCTGCATTTTTGAAACTGGCAGTATACTCGGTCGCAATTGTAGTGTTAAGCATCATTGGAGCTAACATTATCATTGCTGCATATGATTTCTTTAATTTATTATTCATTTCAAAACAATTCCTAGCCACAATAAATAAGAAAACAAGCTCTAAAAAACACTTGAGGTTCGATTTTTTAAAATTACCCTCAAGACTATTAATGGCATATTTATGTCACCCTTTCTGTGAATTATTATGAATAAGGTTGAATAAATATTTTGACCAGAGCCATATAATTTGAATGGAACGAACTAAATGTATTGTGCACTCACGCCTAGGGCTTGGTTGCGAACGTTTTTTGATCAGTAAAAACAGGTTTGACCCTGTGATCCAGCTGTGATCTTATGCTCCTTTTTCAGGAGTACCTTCATGTCTATTGATGCTGTTTTTGCTCATTTTTTCGATTGTATTTCCGCCCCTCGCCAACATGCTAATATTTATTATCCCTACTACGATGGTAATCCCACCATCAACAGGTTAGCCTCTTATTCATCATAGAGCTTATAGTTGGATGCTAGCGCCTTAGATATATCACTATCTCGTGATGACCGTGTCATATTCAGCAAGTGAACCTATCACATTATCAATATCATTTAGATGCTCAAGAGCATGTCAATCTCATCGTTAGACCTGGCTAGCGGTTCAACTTTCAATTTGAATTGATGAAGTTCACTTTTTCTACGTCTGACCATTACAGTGACAAAAAACGAGCACTCGGTGAGATCACTCTATTTGTAAGCCGTCTGGATCTGCTGAGCAACACGACGGACATGACTGTGGTTTGGTGAGGGAGAGTGAAATATAAGGAAGAAATATTCCAAATACATCAAGCATAACGCTAACTGCATCTAGCAGTTGACCTTGTGACCAATGATATCGAGGAAATTAAAGCCAATTTGTTCATATCCATGACGCCGAAAATAAAGCCTGCAAGGAACTGAAAGCATAGGTATAGCAGGGATCGTGACGATAAATGAGAG
This sequence comes from Aeromonas sp. HMWF016, assembly GCF_963878195.1. NCBI lineage: Bacteria > Pseudomonadati > Pseudomonadota > Gammaproteobacteria > Aeromonadales > Aeromonadaceae > Aeromonas > Aeromonas sp. HMWF016. The sequence continues at coordinate 9,893 of NZ_CAWNWX010000044.1, read as the reverse complement.
AGGGAAATAGGTATCAGGGAATCACCATCACTTACTGACTACGATGGTGATGCTTGGATACAAGTAGTTGATACTGGAGAAAGTCAGCTAACGCCACTACCAAGTGGGAGAAGTGAAAAATGCTAGTCGAACTTAGCGAACTAAGTCTGCTTGTAACAAAGCCCCAAGTCCAAGTGTAGTGGTCGCCTGGGGCTTCGAAGCTGTGGTTAAATGTCTGATTCAGTAAAAAATCCAATTTATACTTATTACCTAAAATTTCTTGACTTCCCACCCAACCTAATCGGCTGGACAATTTGCTCTTCATCAACATAACTGAACGAATATTGATATTTAATCGGTGCATCATCACGGTGTTCATCCATGTGGACGATTGGTATCCACATTCCTGTTTCTGAAAAATAGCTCAACTGGGCCTCCTGTGCCTTCAATAAGTTACGATCACTGTGTTTTTTGGTGCCTCTCCTAGCATAAAAAACGGCCTCTATCGGCAAGTTTTTAAGCAACTCACCTCCCCAAGATCGAAGAACAATCTCATTATTTTCAACATTAAGACCTGCGTCCTCAATATAGTAGCGACTACCTTCTACCATCGCCTCAAAGGCTACAGCAGATTGTTCATTCAATAAATTCCAGCCACAGAGACTGATATACTTATCGGCTTCGAAAGCGGTAATCCAATCTTCTGTATTAAATAGTCCTTGTGACTGACAAGTCGCCGAAATAGGAACCGATGGAATTTCACCACACCCATCATCCTCCCTCCCATTACTACTCCCATTTATAGGGAATGCACATGCATAACTAGGTCTGAACTGACTGTCGGAAAGCTCGTGTTGAGGTATCAGGATGATTCCATAATCATAACTAGCGAATATCGGGTTGAAAATATCCTGGCGAAGATAAGAGTAAGACATACTATTGTCATCTGAAGGTGACCATGGCATATCTGTACTGCGGTTGTCTTCGCCGTGTATCACAACTCCAGAACACTCATAGGCGGGCTTGTTTGCTGCCCCACAATTGGCCACTATACTTCCATAACGAATTTTTATTCTATTTGCAACCTCTTCTCCTGAGCCTTTAGGCGGATTGTTAGCATAGGTGGTGCTACTACCTGCACAATAGATACCTAGCACTAGAATTAATGCTGAATTATATTTCATATATAAACCACCTCAAGCTTGATTAAAAATAAAATTCTAAGATGTGCATAGTCAAACCTACCAAGATTGAGGCTCCCATCCACATTTATGGATTCATATTTACATCAGATAACTTTTATTTTATGAATTCATAATCAGCAGCATAATAAATTAAAGCATAACCTTCACTTTATATCCGAACCCCATGTCTACAACATCAAACATAACCTTATCATTAAAAACATTTTTAAAAAAAACCAAAATCGGAATTTCACCTCGATAAAAAACGTTACCATTCTCTACCAGAGCCTGAACATCGCCTCTAGTTACCCCACCAATGGATAACCACATGGTTAGCGAGTCACCATAAAGACATAGTGATGAGTTCTCTTTGAATATTAAAAATTCATTGTTAATTACGGACGACAGATCATTTTTTCTAAGTAAAGAAATATCATTTGAATTTAGTGGGATGTTAGTGGTACACATATAGACCTATTTTAAAAAGAGTCAGAAGGTAATTAAAAGGTGAGGGCGCCCCCCAACAATAAATTTCAATCATTACAAAAATAAAATCATTTAGTATTTAGCATACTCAAATTTTATTTGATATTTACTATGGTATGGGAACAAGTTAAATATACGACTAAATCCATACTCCTCTGCTTGTTGTGAGGTTAATCCACTATGATCCGGTGATACTTGGCCAGCTACACCAGGTCGATCTCGTAACATTGACCAAATCCCAATAATACCTAAATCGTGTTGCTGTGCATGTTCTAGAACAAGGTTTGCATCTGACTTGTAAAATACCTCACCAAGAACATCTTTATATCCAATCATTGGTGTAGTACCTAGCATGTTCCATACTTGCTCATCAGATTTATCCGGGTAAATACTCTTCACTTGTGTAAATAGAGGGTTTAAAGCACTAATGGCACAATTCCCGTGGATATTCTGACCTTCAGTGTTGTTAGATTGACATTGTGGGCTGCCATAATCGATCGTCATTACATTAATGCCAGATAAGTCCACACCAAAACTTTTAGCACTATTTAAGACATTCATTCCATCAGCGGTGAGTCCTTCCGGTATAACCGGTAGAGTAAACCATACATCAATAGCACGGCCCTCAGCTTTCCAACACTGTTGGACTAAACTGATCGCCTGACTTAGGCGATTGATCGACTCCAAATCCGCAACAGCCATTCCTTCGATATCAAAATCAATTACTTTCAGATTTAGATTTACCACAATACAGTCATATAACTCTACGAGGTCGTCAAGGCTCTTACAAGCCATCGCCAGAGATGTATTAGTAGCACCACCAAGGGATACCATTACATCACCACCTGCACACGAAGGGCTTTAATATTTAAGTATTGCGGATATCCATTAACTGCATAAGATGCCCCCCAAGTAGGCACACAGGTATCTGCATCTTTGGCAACAAGGAATGCAAGCACGAAATGACTTATCCCTTGTTCGTTCTGGAACAGGAAATTATATATCTATAAACCGCTTTGTCATTATCCATGATGATATGCCCACCTATAATTAATTGAGTCCCATGTGATAATACCCATTAGAGGGTGAGTGATAAGTGAAAAAGTATGAAAAAAGAGGGGTGAATTTTGAATCTACAGACTCAAAACCCAGTCTAGTGCGGGGAAAATGATAATTAATTCTAGGTTAAAGACCAAGCCGCTAATGGAGCTATTAGCGACTTGGTTTGCACATATTAAACTCTATTTATTATAAACCTGACCTTCTGGTCCCCAGCAGGAAGATGCAATGAATCCGCGATCATATTCACTTGGTGTGGCTAATGGAGCTGAAGAGCCTAAACAAATATAACCAATCGGCCCATCATTTACACTGATGGTTTTTGGTAGAAACTCCTGCATCCAGTTTGTAAACTCATAGCCGTTAATGATTATACTACTAGAGTTACTATCTCCGTGGACTTGACCATCTCCTAAGCCCCTTCCACTACGAATTGCCCACCAACTTTTACCAATTCCGTCTGGTAAGTTTTGAACAGCCTGAACCCAATACTGAACAACGGAATTTGATTTGCACATCCCTTTTGGACATCCTGGTAGGGTATGATCATCAACAACTGCATAGTCAATAGTTGCAATGTATTTATCTGTTCCATTACTGCCACCATAATGGAATACGAGACCCTCCGCATGGACTGCGACACTCATCGTGGATAGTAATAGTGAAGTTAATAAGATTAATTTTTTCATGATGACGTTTCATCCTTCTCTTTATGTTAATGATAAGAAAGCTACTATTGTGACGGTTAATTTAGATATTTTAATCCCGTACAATTGTTAGGGGTTTGTCCCCTTCAAGTAATATACTCACTGAATAATATAATTCAAGATTATACGTATCTATCAGTAGAATATAAGCCTTCCCTTACAATACCAGGAAAGGCTTAACCATTATTAATTTTGAATCATGCAAGAAACGCCATACTTAGATATTCCATTAAACTCTACAAATGAAAACTCTAAGAGTCTAAAATCTGCTGCATACTGTCTATTTGCAACAGGTGCTGGCTCCTGCATTATAAAGTAGTGTGCTAGAGGTGCGGGCCAACCGAACTGATAATACAGTGATTTATCACCATAATTGAATGAGTCAGCGTCACCTTTAATAGCATCAAACAGTATTTTCAAATCATCATGTAATGGCGTAACTGTTGCCCAGGGGGACCGTTGAGCACACAAGCTATTGGCTGCTGTCAACGTCATGACTTCTTCTATAAACATCCCTCCAGGTGCGCTTTCACCGTTACTCGAAATATCTGCCCCTGTAGCAGAATTCGCAGTTGGTGGGCAGAGGAAATCTTTATTACCTACCGAAATTTTAGAAGTCGAACACTCTACTAGGTCTGGGGTGTCACGCAGCAAGGTTAGTATATAAGATGCTTGTAGCTCATCCAATGTTGCAGATACTGTTACATCTAACTCAGCCTGCGGCTCAATACGAATTTGATATGACAATACACCTGGAGGCATAAGCCATTTCTCTGTATCAGTGCTCACTTTCGTTGCAGGCTCAAAAATCGCGTATGCTGAATTACTACGCCATTCGACCAACGCAGTTACATCTCTCATCTCCCCATTCGACAGTGTTGCGATAGCCATTAGTTGACGTTTAGTGGACATAGTCAGCTGTTTATTCGTGTCACAAACGATCCCTGAACGTTCAAACTCTGGATATGTAGCAGCCAACTCACACCGTTGCATTATCTCCAGCTTGGTAATCACTGCATCAGTAACTCTTACAAAGGCACTGCCAGTATGTACCTCATTATTAGGGTCAGCCTGATCAATATAGCTTGCAGAGATATTGGTCGAGCCAATAGCATTTGCTGTAACCAATCCTTTATTTAAATTGTTATCAACACTAGCAATACTATTGTCACTACTTATCCAGTCGCTGACTAAACTCACCTCCCGCGACTGACCATCAGTATAGAATGCATAAGCCTGATATGGCTGAGTTAGTCCCACCGGAAGACCTGGAGTAAGCTCAGGCTTTATTAGCAAAGCAGAGCCAGGTACAACGACTGCATCCCCAATAGACAAGCTGGTACTGTCAGTGATTGTACTGCCTTCTGGTGTACGTAAACTCGCAGTCAAAATTGCCGGACTACTTGTTTGATGTACCCCAATTGCCTGAACTACATTATCTGCTGGATTTGCATTACGAGTGAACACATCTGCTGAATCACTTACCCAATGAAGACCTCTAAAGTCGCTAACATTTTTCTCAGTACCATCACTCAGTAACGCCATGACAGCATAGGTTTGAGCCCCTCCAGCAGGTACGGTATCAGACACATCGTTGTCGATACGCAAGCTACGCATAGCGACATCAGTGACTGTCAACTGCCCAATACCTGAAATGGGATTGCCACTTACAGGGTCAATGAAAGTGGCAGTGATAACGGCAGGTTCAGCAGTGACTTCAAAACCATAGGCAACAACTAATGAGCCTCGATCTACAATACTGACTGCTGGCGTATCAGAGACCCAGTGCACCAAAGATGTTAGATCGAAAGTACCATCAGTAAAGCTGCCAACAGCTCGATAACGTTGGGTTAGTCCCTTGGCGATACTCGCGTTTACAGGGACAATATCTAGAGATTGTAGCTGCGCTGAGGTTACTTCAAGAGCAGCAGAGTTACTGTGCATACCCAAGTAACTTGCGGTCAGTAGATAGTTTCCTTCCTCATGACCGTATGCAACACCATCTGGGCTGATAGGTGCGCCAGATATATTGTCAGTCGCCCATACCATACGCCGACTTACATTTTGTGTAGTCTCATCGGAAAAGGTCGCGATGGCTTGATAGCTTTGGGTTGTACCACGAGGTATTGAGCTATTGACGGGATCTATAACCAATTTGGTAATCATGGCACTGGTAACAGACAGTGAGACAGGCTGGCTTTCAATACCATCCATGATCGCAGTCAGCAGCACACTGCCAACATTATTACCTTGTGCAACGGCATGCTGACCAGCCTCAATGGCAGGTACAACAGTTGCGATGTTAACGTCACTACTGACCCAACCAGCTTGGTCAGAGAGATCTATCACTGAGTCGTCAGAGTAAATCCCTGTCACTGTATAATCTTGTGTCGTTCCCTTAGCAATTGTTGCCTGTGCCGGATCGACTTGTACCCTGGTCAGGGTCGCATCTGTAACCGTGATGGTAGCTTCATTACTATTCAATGCACCACGATAGCTAGCGCTAATATGGGCAGAGCCCTGCACCATAGCTTTTACATCCCCAATACCAACGATGCTAGCTACGTTTGGATTATCACTACGCCAATTGACCAGACTGGTCATGTCCTGAGTAGACTTATCAGAAAACTCCCCAATTGCAGTAAAGGTCTGATGAAGCCCCTTCGGAACAAAGGTTTCGCCAGCAGGATTGATGTGCAATGCAAGTATTTGTGCGTTGGTAACCGTCAGTGACGCAGAATTGCTTTCAATATTTCCTATTGTTGCTCTGACTGTGGTCACACCTTCCGAATTGCCCATTGCAATTGCTTCACCGTCCTGAACAGAAATGGTAGCGACAGCTGTATTAATACTGACCCAATTAACATTTTCACTAACATCTTGAGCCGTACCGTCAGTGTAAAAGGCGATTGCCTTGTACTCTTGTATGGTTCCAACAGCAATGCGAGCTTCAACTGGAGTTATTTGCAAGCGAGCCACGAAGGCATCAGTTACGCGTATTGGTACGATATTACTGTCTAATTCAGCATAGCGAGCCACTAGACTCATGGATCCAAGATTAAGGCCTGTAACCAACCCGAGATCTACACTAGCGATCTCAGGATTACTACTAGTCCAGTTTGCAATATCTGTCACATCTACCACATCACCATTTTGATAGGTGGCAAGCGCTTGATACTGAATCGTGCTACCTTTTGGCAACACCTGTTCCATGCCCCCATCTACTGGATTTTTAGGAATAATCTGGAGGCTAATTACGATATTGGGTTCTGGCTTTCCACCATCACCGTCTAAAAGACCCACATCACTGCCATTACAGGCAATTAGGAAGATACTTATCAAAAAAACAAAAATAACTCTAAGCATAGGAGTCATACTCAGTAATTAAACATGTTGGATACTACAACTTCTACTCTGCGATTTTTTTCTCGCCCCTGAGAAGTTCTGTTATCAGCAATAGGTTGTACTTCACCATATGATCTAATGGTAATACGTGTAGGAATCACGCCTTTACTAACAAGGTAGTCAGAAACAGCTAATGCTCTTCGTTCAGACAGCTTTTGATTGTAGATTTCACTGCCAGTATCATCAGTATGCCCAGTAACTGAAATCACTGTGCTAGGGGCTGTTAACGCACTTGATAGTATAAGATTTAAATCCGATATTGCAGCGGGTTGCAATTTTGCAGAGTTGAAGGCAAAAGCAGTATCCGAATGTAATATTAGCGGTGTGGGCTGCACGTTATATATTTTTTCTTCCGTTGTGGTCTCAACAGGAACGTTAGGTTTAGCATTGAGATCATCAAGAGAGAACGAATAGTTGACTCCAATAATAAGCGCATGCAAATCTGCTTGCTTGGTACTGCCAGTACCAACGCCATCAAGAAAGCGGTATTCAGAACGAAAATGCCAACTATCTGTTAGCGCATAATCAATTCCAAGTCCTAGTACTGGTCGCCATTGTGTGTCGGTGACTCGTTCAATATCTGACTTTTTGTCTATCTGTAACAACGTCACTCCTGCCCGACTAAAGGCAAGCAATTCATCTGACAATGGATACTCCAACAGTATGGAGTCATCTATCCCCCATAAGGCCGCTTTAACATGGTTCTCGTTATAACTAGCGTTTGGAGTGCCATAACTTCTTATGCCAATTTCTAACGCTAGCCAATCAGATATCTGATAGCCACCGTAAACTCCATATATACCTTTGTTTTCTTCACAGCGAGTAGCTTGGAAACCACATGCGTCGCTATACTTAACAAATCCAGTTTCTACACCAGAATATGCCGATGCCGCAATGCTGCCACTCGCCCATGTTAGAAAAAGTGCACATGCGATAATAAAGTGTGTTCTCATTTAACTCCCATCTTGATGGTGTTATCTAGAGCCTCTTTAAATAGTGTGTTTACTGAGCGCAACTGATTAAAAGTGTTCAGGTCTAGATTTTATTATTAGGCATGAAACACCCTTGCTCCAAATAAATGAAGCAAGGGCTATTCACAACTTTTTAATTCACAACGGTTACGCCAGTAGAGCAAACCTCGACAGCGTCAGTGTTACCAGTGTTTGGCACTGGAGTGACACAAACACTTACCGATTTATCAAGCATGGCTGCAGTTGGAGTGAAGTTGAATCCTGGTAGGTTACCCACGTCTTCGACATGCCATGAAATGGTATTGTTTGTTTCTGTCGCATTGATGTGATCAAATTCTAAATCACTATATTTGTATGATGAATGATAGGTTTTTCCAACATGTACTTCGCTAACGGGTGAACTATTGTTTCTAATTTGAACATTAGTTAATACTGGAGCCTCATCAGTAACAGGAACAGCAACGTTAGCGGTTAAGTTTGAGCAATACTCTTCACCACTAACGCCTCCAACTGTTACAGGTTGAATGCATGCTCTCAACTTGTGGCCTTCAATTTTCAGTAGCTCATCCCCAACATATTTAGATAAATCAATTGTGGCAGTATGAACAATACCATCTTCATCGATGACAATCTCCTGACCATTATTATGATCTACTTCTATTGTGCCTGCCTGGCCACTTTCATTCTGCCAATACAATAATGTTGCACCTTCTTCTTCACCAATGTTATTTCCAGAATCTGGAGCTGAATACGTATATGTAACAGACAATGTTGAATTAGTATCTGGGAGAACTGGAGTTGATGTGATCTGCGAAACTATGGCAGTAGGAGGAGTTGGCTTGTCGTTAAATGGTCGAAGTGTATGCTCAGATACAGTACACACTGGAACACCTTCGTGCGGTTCTGATTCATCAGGATTATTGTACCCCCTTGGCACTACACAAAAAACCGCATGCTGACCAATGTAATCACTACCTAAAATAGGGCCAGCATCTAATGCAAGAAGAGCGTTCGTGTTGTGGTCACCAGAGTCTTCACCCAACTTTGTACAAGGGGTGCCAGGTTCACCTTCTTGCTCATTACAAGTTAAAGCTTGATCTAACATGTCTCTTGGGATCATGTACCATTTTCTTGTAGAGGCTGTTTCAATACCACTAGAGAATTCGTAGCTTCCACTAAGTTTTGCGCCACCTAATCCAACATTATCAATCTGACTTTCACCTATAACAACACCACCAACAGTTACAATCTTTGATTGTTTGTCTGCATATTCAACACCTGTTGTTGCATGAGCAACATTCATACATGTCATGATAGTGATTGATGCAGCGATAGCGTTTATGACAAATGCTGATTTTGCAGTATTTGTCTTTGCATTTAAGGCATGTGCATTATTCATTGTAATTCCCTCTTTCATATTGTTAAGGTTGATAAGGCACTAAATAATAAAGTGCAACTTAATTTTTTCTTCATAGCCTCATTTTTATAGCAAGAATTAAAGCAAACTCAACCCACCCTCATATATTTAAGGGTTGTATTACAAAGTGAAAAGTATTCAAGATAAGCAGGTGTCATAATTTCACATGCATTCAATTATACTCATCATATTTCACTGGAAAAGTTGGGTGATGGAGCATATAAAAAACATAAAGTACAAAAAGCAGATGTGGGTGTGGAGGGTTGTGGAGAGTGGAGATAAATAAAATGATAAAAACAAGCCAAATTAAATTTAAATCAGTCGTTGTTATTGATGAAGCTCCAATTATTAAATCTGCTATCAAACTATTATTTGAGGCGGAGAGTATCAGTGCCAAAATAGCTGGCTACGCAGATAATGGCGTTGATGGTCTATCCATCATCCGAGTTTTAACTCCTGATGTCATTGTTTTAGATGTTGACATTCTATACATTGATACTTTTGATTTGATAAAAAGAATTCGTGAAAACAATAAAAAAACTATAGTTATTGTGTTTGGAATATTGAAGTCAAGTCATATTACAAACCGACTTATCGCAACAGGAGCCAATGCATGTATTGATAAGCGGTGGAATTTAGAAGATTGCAGCCTAGCATTTAAATCAATTCTATCACCATATGTAGT
>NZ_CAWNWX010000043.1:0-18821 GCF_963878195.1 Aeromonas sp. HMWF016 | reverse complement strand
CTGAAAGCGCTGGAAGGCGAAGCTCAGTGGGAAGAGAAGATCCTGGAACTGGCTGGCCACCTGGACACCTACATTCCGGAGCCGGAGCGTGCAATCGACCTGCCGTTCCTGATGCCGATCGAAGACGTATTCTCTATCGCAGGCCGTGGTACCGTAGTTACCGGTCGTGTAGAGCGCGGTATCGTTAAAGTTGGTGAAGAAGTGGAAATCGTGGGTATCAAAGATACCACCAAGACCACCTGTACCGGCGTTGAAATGTTCCGCAAACTGCTGGACGAAGGTCGTGCAGGCGAGAACATCGGTGCACTGCTGCGTGGCGTGAAGCGTGAAGACGTAGAGCGTGGTCAGGTACTGGCCAAGCCGGGCACCATCAAGCCGCACACCAAGTTTGAATCTGAAGTGTACGTGCTGTCCAAAGAAGAAGGTGGTCGTCATACCCCGTTCTTCAAAGGCTACCGTCCGCAGTTCTACTTCCGTACTACCGACGTGACCGGTACCATCGAACTGCCGGAAGGCGTAGAGATGGTAATGCCGGGCGACAACATCAAGATGGTTGTTACCCTGATTGCACCGATCGCGATGGACGACGGCCTGCGTTTCGCTATCCGTGAAGGTGGCCGTACCGTAGGTGCTGGTGTTGTAGCTAAAGTTATCGCTTAATCTTTGGCTTACATAAATAAAGCAAAGCCCCTATAATAGGGGCTTTCTTATGCAGGGGCGTAGTTCGAATTGGTAGAACAGCGGTCTCCAAAACCGATGGTTGCGGGTTCGAGTCCTGCCGCCCCTGCCATATACCTCGTCTCGTACGGGGCTTTTGTGTCTTTGGTTACGTCAGATACAGGTGGGTTGTATGAGTGTTAGTTCTGAGAGCCAGGGCGGAAGCAAGGATACCCTGCTTTGGGGCCTGGTTTTCATTATCCTGGCGGCTGCTGTAGTGGGTAATTACCTGCTCAACGATGTTGTCGCTGCCGTCCGCGCCCTGGGTGTGGTCGTTGTCGTCGCTGCTGCTGGTGCAGTAGCCCTGCAAACCACCAAGGGAAAGGCTACGCTGGCATTCGCCCGTGAGTCTCGCCTGGAAGTCCGCAAGGTCGTATGGCCAACCCGTCAGGAAGCCATTCAGACAACCCTGATTGTGCTGGCGGTGACCGCCGTGATGGGGCTGCTGCTGTTCGTTCTGGACGGCGCCTTGGTCTGGTTGGTCAACCTGATTACCGGTGTGTAAGGATAAGCCATGACTGAACAACGTGAACAGCGTATGAGATGGTATGTCGTGCAGGCGTTTTCCGGCTATGAAGGCCGTGTTGCCAAATCCCTGCGTGAACATATCAAGATGCATGGCATGGAAGACATGTTCGGTGAAGTACTGGTCCCGACCGAAGAAGTGGTCGAGATGCGTGCAGGCCAGAAGCGCAAGAGTGAGCGCAAGTTTTTCCCGGGCTACGTCCTGGTCCAGATGATCATGGATGAAACCACATGGCACCTGGTACGCAACGTACCGCGTGTAATGGGCTTCATCGGCGGTACCTCTGACCGCCCGGCACCGATCTCCGACAAAGAGGCCGATGCCATCCTGAACCGTCTGCAGGATGCCCACGACAAGCCGCGTCCGAAAACCCTGTTTGAACCGGGTGAAATGGTGCGGGTTGCCGATGGTCCGTTTGCCGACTTCAACGGTACCGTTGAAGAGGTGGATTACGAGAAGAGCCGCGTGAAGGTCTCTGTACTGATCTTCGGTCGTTCTACTCCGGTTGAGTTGGATTTTGGTCAGGTCGAAAAGGGCTGATTGATTTCTGTTCACTCAACAGTTGTCAGGGGCAGCGAATATCTCTATAATTCGCTGCCCCTTTATTAGTTGGGGAGCCGTTTGCAGGAGCATGTCTCCGAGGCGCTAGAACCCATTTTTGAGGTAATTTCCTAATGGCTAAGAAAGTCACAGCTTATATCAAGCTGCAGGTTGCTGCTGGTGCAGCCAACCCGTCTCCTCCCGTTGGTCCTGCACTGGGTCAACACGGTGTGAACATCATGGAATTCTGTAAGGCGTTCAACGCTCGTACAGAGAAGCTGGAAAAGGGTTCACCGACTCCGGTCGTGATCACCGTTTACAGCGACCGTTCCTTCACCTTCGAAACCAAGACTCCGCCTGCTTCCTTCCTGCTGAAGAAAGCTGCTGGCATCAAGTCTGGTTCTTCCAAGCCGAACAAAGACAAGGTTGGTAAGGTGACCGTTGCCCAGCTGCAAGAAATCGCCAAGACCAAAGAGCCGGATATGACCGGTGCCGATCTGGATGCAAAAGTACGTTGCATCGCCGGCTCCGCTCGTTCCATGGGTCTGGTAGTGGAGGAGTAAGACAATGGCTAAACTGTCCAAGCGTATGCGCGTTATTCGCGAAAAAGTTGACGGTACCAAAGAGTACTCCATCAACGAAGCCATTGCCCTGCTGAAAGAACTGGCTACCGCCAAGTTCGTTGAAAGCGTTGACGTTGCTGTCAACCTGGGTATCGACGCTCGTAAATCTGACCAGAACGTACGTGGTGCAACTGTACTGCCGCACGGTACCGGTCGTGACGTTCGCGTTGCCGTATTTACCCAAGGTGCCAACGCCGAAGCTGCTAAAGCTGCCGGTGCTGACCTGGTAGGTATGGATGACCTGGCCGATCTGGTTAAGAAAGGCGAGATGAACTTCGACGTAGTTATCGCATCCCCGGATGCCATGCGCGTTGTTGGTCAACTGGGTCAAATCCTGGGCCCGCGTGGCCTGATGCCGAACCCGAAAGTTGGTACTGTAACCCCGAACGTTGCCGAAGCCGTCAAGAACGCCAAGGCTGGTCAGGTTCGTTACCGTAACGACAAGAATGGTATCATCCATACCACTCTGGGTAAGGTTTCTTTCAACGAAGTTCAGCTGAAAGAAAACTTGGAAGCTCTGCTGGTTGCCCTGAAAAAAGGCAAGCCCTCTTCCGCCAAAGGTCAATTCATCAAGAAAGTCAGCATCTCCACCACCATGGGTGCCGGTGTTGCCGTAGACCAAGCTTCTCTGGAAGCTCAGGCCTAATTGATGGGTTTTACAAGGCGCAAAATTTAATCTATAATTTTGCGCCTTGATTGGTTGGGGGTTTCGACCTCCGTCCAAGACCGCAGGAGGCTGCAAAGCCTTAATGTTTCCTGCGTAGACGGTGCCGGAAACCCAGCGAGAAAGATTCTTTCTCTTCTGGAATCCTGCTACCGCATCGTTCCCCTCTGTTGTAAAGGTAGGGGGGATGTGTCAGTACTGGGTCATTTGACCCGGATTCAATCCAGGAGTTAAGCCAATGGCATTGGGACTCGAAGACAAAAAGGCAATTGTTGCTGAAGTCAACGAAGCTGCCAAAGGCGCTCTTTCTGCAGTTGTTGCCGATTCTCGCGGTGTAACTGTAGACAAGATGACCGTCCTGCGTAAAACCGCTCGTGAAGCCGGTGTGTACATGCGCGTTGTGCGTAACACCCTGCTGCGTCGCGCGGTAGAAGGTACCGAATACGAGTGCCTGAACGACGCATTTACCGGTCCTACCTTGATTGCTTTCTCTAACGAACACCCGGGCGCTGCTGCTCGTCTGTTCAAAGAGTTTGCCAAAGCGAACCAAAAGTTCGAAATCAAGGCTGGCGCTTTTAACGGTGAGTTTATCGCCGCAGCACAAATTGATCGTCTGGCCACGCTGCCGACTTACGAAGAAGCAATTGCGAAGTTGATGGCTACCATGAAGGAAGCCTCTGCTGGCAAGCTGGTTCGTACTATCGCTGCTGTTCGCGACCAGAAACAAGCTGCTGCTTGATTCTCGCCTATCTAGGCTGTTTGAGTTTATTCAACATCAGGAATTTTTGTCATGTCTATCACTAAAGACCAAATCATCGAAGCCGTTGCTTCCATGTCCGTAATGGAAGTTGTTGAGCTGATCGAAGCTATGGAAGAGAAGTTCGGTGTTTCTGCCGCTGCTGCCGTAATGGCTGGCCCGGCTGCTGCTGAAGCAGTAGAAGAGAAGACCGAGTTCGACGTAGTTCTGACTGCTGCCGGTGCTAACAAAGTTGCCGTTATCAAAGCCGTTCGTGGCGCTACCGGTCTGGGCCTGAAAGAAGCCAAAGATCTGGTAGAAGCTGCTCCGGCTAACCTGAAAGAAGCCGTCTCCAAAGACGAAGCTGAAGCTCTGAAGAAAGAGCTGGAAGCTGCCGGTGCTTCTGTTGAGATCAAATAATCTGCATTTATGTAGATTAGCCTGATAAAACAGGCTAGGGCTGGTGAATTTTTGTTCACCAGCCTTTTTGCGCTGTAGACTGAGAGCATTTCACACCGTTTACGACTCTCGGTGCACCAGCAATCCGGACTGTCTTCTTTCGTCCGGGCCAACACAAAACGGTGTTGAGACAGAGCTGTCCCGCGGGACAGAGTGGGTCACTTATCAGCGAGCTGAGGAACCCTATGGTTTACTCTTATACCGAAAAAAAACGCATTCGTAAGGACTTCGGTAAGCGAGACCAGGTACTGGACACGCCTTATCTGTTGTCCATTCAGCTGGACTCCTTCAAGCAGTTCATCGAGGCTGACCCGGAAGGTGAATATGGCCTAGAGGCCGCTTTCCGTAGCGTTTTCCCGATCACCAGTTACTCCGGTAGTGCTGAGCTTCAGTATGTCAGCTATCGCCTGGGTGAGCCGGTATTTGACGTAAAAGAATGCCAGATCCGTGGAGTGACCTACTCCGCGCCGCTGCGTGTCAAGCTTCGTATGGTTCTGTACGACCGTGAAGCAGCTGCCGGCACCGTCAAAGACATCAAGGAACAAGAAGTATACATGGGCGAAATTCCGCTCATGACCGAGAACGGCACCTTTGTTATCAATGGTACCGAGCGGGTTATCGTCTCCCAGCTGCACCGCAGCCCGGGCGTCTTCTTCGACCACGATAAAGGCAAAACACATTCATCCGGTAAGGTGCTGTATAACGCTCGCGTTATCCCCTACCGTGGCTCCTGGCTGGACTTCGAGTTCGATGCGAAAGACAACCTGTTTGTCCGTATCGACCGTCGTCGCAAACTGCCGGCATCCATCATTCTGCGCGCCCTGGACTTCACTTCCGAAGAGATCCTGGCCACCTTCTTCGAAACCATCGGTTTCGAGGTCAAAGATGGCAAGTTGATGATGGATCTGGTGCCGGAGCGCCTGCGTGGCGAAACTGCGACCTTCGACATCGTGGCCAATGGTGCCGTGGTTGTTGAAACCGGTCGTCGTGTGACTGCCCGTCACATCCGTCAGCTGGAAAAAGATGCCGTTACCCAGATTGAGGTTCCGGTTGAGTACGTTGTTGGCAAAGTTGCTGCCAAGGACTACGCACATCCGCAAACTGGCGAACTGGTAGTGGCAGCCAACCAGGCTTTGAGTCTGGAAGCGATTGCCAACCTGTCCCAGGCCGGCTTCAAGCATTTCGAGGTTCTGTTCACCAACGAACTGGACCACGGTGCCTACATGTCCGAGACCCTGCGCGTCGATTCCAGCACCAACCGTCTGGAAGCGCTGGTAGAAATCTACCGCATGATGCGTCCGGGCGAGCCGCCGACACGTGAAGCAGCAGAGCAGCTGTTCGAAAACCTGTTCTTCTCTGCCGAGCGTTACGACCTGTCTACCGTAGGTCGGATGAAGTTCAACCGCCGTCTGGGTCGTGAAGACGAGACTGGCGCTGGCGTACTGACCAAAGACGACATCGTCGATGTGATGAAGCGCCTGATCGACATTCGTAACGGTAACGACGAAGTGGACGATATCGACCACCTGGGTAACCGTCGTATCCGTTCTGTCGGTGAAATGGCTGAAAACCAGTTCCGCGTCGGTCTGGTGCGTGTCGAGCGTGCGGTCAAGGAGCGTCTCTCCTTGGGCGACTTGGACACCCTGATGCCGCAGGATCTGATCAACGCCAAGCCGATCTCCGCCGCAGTCAAAGAGTTCTTTGGTTCCAGCCAGCTGTCCCAGTTTATGGACCAGAACAACCCGCTGTCCGAAGTAACCCATAAGCGCCGTATTTCTGCGCTGGGCCCGGGCGGTTTGACTCGTGAGCGTGCCGGCTTTGAAGTCCGAGACGTACACCCGACTCACTACGGTCGTCTGTGCCCGATCGAGACTCCTGAAGGTCCGAACATCGGTCTGATCAACTCCCTGTCCGTGTACTCTCGTACCAACGAGTACGGTTTCCTCGAGACTCCGTACCGCAAGGTCATTGACGGTGTGATCACCGACGAAGTGGACTACCTGTCTGCTATTGAAGAAGGCAAGTACGTGATCGCGCAGGCTAATGCCGCGACCACCGAAGATGGCCGTCTGAAAGATGAATTGATCCCGTGCCGTCACAAAGGTGAATCCACCTTTATGAACGCCGACCAGATCCAGTATATGGACGTGAGCCCGCAGCAGATCGTATCTGTGGCAGCGGCCCTGATCCCGTTCCTGGAACACGATGACGCGAACCGCGCATTGATGGGTTCAAACATGCAACGTCAGGCTGTACCGACCCTGCGTGCTGACAAGCCGCTGGTAGGTACCGGTATGGAACGCGCTGTGGCCGTTGACTCCGGTGTAACCGTAGTTGCCAAGCGTGGCGGCATGATCGACTACGTCGATGCCTCCCGTATCGTTATCAAGGTAAATGAAGATGAGCTGATGCCAGGCGAAGCCGGTATCGACATCTACAACCTGACCAAATACACCCGTTCCAACCAGAACACCTGTATCAACCAGCGTCCTTGCGTGATGTTGGGTGAGCCGGTCATGGCTGGCGACGTACTGGCTGACGGCCCGTCCACCGATCTGGGTGAACTGGCTCTGGGTCAGAACATGCGCGTCGCGTTCATGCCGTGGAACGGTTACAACTTCGAAGACTCGATCCTGGTGAACGAGCGTGTTGTTCAGGAAGATCGCCTGACCACCATCCATATCCAGGAACTGGCCTGTATCTCCCGTGACACCAAGCTGGGTCCGGAAGAGATCACTGCTGACATCCCGAACGTGGGTGAAGCCGCTCTGTCCAAGCTGGACGAGTCCGGTATCGTCTACGTGGGTGCCGAAGTGAAGGGCGGCGACATTCTGGTTGGTAAGGTAACGCCGAAAGGTGAAACCCAGCTGACGCCGGAAGAGAAGCTGCTGCGCGCCATCTTCGGTGAGAAGGCGTCCGACGTGAAGGACTCTTCCCTGCGTGTACCGAACGGTGTGTACGGTACCGTAGTTGACGTGCAAGTCTTTACCCGCGATGGCGTGGAAAAAGACAAGCGCGCCAAAGAAATCGAAGAGATGCAGCTGAAGGAAGCGAAGAAGGACTTGACCGAAGAGTTCAAGATCCTGGAAGACGGCATTTTCGGCCGCTCCCGCAACCTGCTGCTGGCTGCCGGTTACAGCGAAGATCGTCTGAACAAGCTGGAGCGTTCCAAGTGGTTTGAACTGGCCATCGAAGATGAAGCCAAGCAGACCGAACTGGAGCAGATCGCTGAACAGCACGTTGAGCTGAAAGCCGAGTTCGACAAGAAGTTCGAGAACAAGCGTCGCAAGATTATCCAGGGTGATGATCTGGCGCCGGGCGTACTGAAAATCGTCAAGGTTTATCTGGCAGTCAAGCGTCGCATCCAGCCGGGTGACAAGATGGCGGGCCGTCACGGTAACAAGGGTGTTATCTCCAAGATCTGTCCGGTCGAGGATATGCCTCATGACGAGTTCGGCCGTCCGGTCGACATCGTACTGAACCCGTTGGGCGTACCGTCTCGTATGAACATCGGTCAGATCCTCGAAGTGCACCTGGGCCTTGCGGCCAAGGGTATCGGCGAGAAGATCGATCGCATGGTCAAAGAGCAGCGCGAGCTGCACGAGATGCGCAACTTCCTGCAACAGGTCTATGACCTGGGCGAGAAGGACACCCAGCAAGTGAACATCGCCGAACTGTCTGACGACGACGTACGTACCCTGGTGGGTAACCTGCGTAAGGGTCTGCCAGTTGCTACACCGGTCTTTGATGGTGCCAAAGAGCGCGAAATCAAAGCCCTGCTGAAGCTGGCCGATCTGCCGGAATCCGGTCAGATTGATCTGTTCGATGGCCGTACCGGTAACCGCTTCGAGCGTAAAGTAACCGTTGGTTACATGTACATGCTCAAGCTGAACCACTTGGTCGACGACAAGATGCACGCGCGTTCTACCGGTTCTTACAGCCTGGTTACCCAGCAGCCGCTGGGTGGTAAGGCTCAGTTCGGTGGTCAGCGTTTCGGTGAGATGGAAGTGTGGGCCCTGGAGGCTTACGGTGCGGCATATACCCTGCAGGAGATGCTGACCGTCAAGTCTGACGATGTGAATGGCCGTACCAAGATGTACAAGAACATCGTGGATGGCGACCACCGTATGGAGCCGGGCATGCCCGAATCCTTCAACGTATTGCTGAAGGAAATCCGCTCTCTGGGTATCAACATCGAGCTGGACGAAGAGTAAGAGCTCGCTCTTATTGTTCGAGAATTGACGTGGGCGCCCCGCTGTTTTGGCAGCCGGGGCGCCGAGGTTAGACTCCTGACAGGGGAAACACGTGAAAGACTTACTCAAGTTTTTGAAGGCTCAGACCAAGACCGAAGAGTTTGACAGTATCAAGATCGGTCTGGCCTCTCCTGACATGATCCGCTCCTGGTCATTCGGTGAGGTCAAAAAGCCTGAGACCATCAACTACCGGACTTTCAAGCCGGAGCGTGATGGTCTGTTCTGCGCCCGTATCTTCGGACCGGTGAAGGACTACGAGTGTCTGTGCGGCAAGTACAAGCGCCTGAAACACCGTGGTGTGATCTGTGAGAAGTGCGGCGTTGAAGTGACCCAGACCAAGGTCCGTCGTGAGCGTATGGGCCACATCGAGCTGGCCAGCCCGACTGCCCACATCTGGTTCCTGAAGTCCCTGCCGTCCCGTATCGGTCTGCTGCTGGACATGACCCTGCGCGACATCGAGCGCGTGCTCTACTTCGAATCTTTCGTAGTTATCGAGCCGGGCATGACCAACCTCGAACGCAGCCAGATGCTCTCTGAAGAGCAGTACCTGGATGCGCTGGAAGAGTGGGGCGACGAATTTGACGCCAAGATGGGTGCCGAAGCAATCTTGGCATTGCTGCGCGCGATCGATCTGGAAGGTGAAGTCAAAGCGATGCGTGAGGAGCTGGATCAGACCAACTCCGAGACCAAGCGCAAGAAGACCACCAAGCGTCTGAAGCTGATGGAAGCTTTCCTGCAGTCCGGCAACAAGCCGGAGTGGATGATCATGACAGTGCTGCCTGTGCTGCCGCCGGACCTGCGTCCGCTGGTACCGCTGGACGGCGGTCGTTTCGCGACTTCCGATCTGAACGATCTGTACCGTCGCGTGATCAACCGTAACAACCGCTTGAAGCGTCTGCTGGATCTGGCTGCTCCGGACATCATCGTGCGCAACGAAAAGCGCATGCTGCAAGAGTCCGTCGATGCGCTGCTGGATAACGGCCGTCGCGGTCGTGCCATCACCGGTTCCAACAAGCGCCCGCTGAAATCCCTGGCCGACATGATCAAGGGTAAGCAGGGTCGTTTCCGTCAGAACCTGCTCGGTAAGCGTGTCGACTACTCCGGTCGTTCCGTTATCACCGTAGGCCCGACTCTGCGTCTGCATCAGTGCGGTCTGCCGAAGAAGATGGCTCTGGAACTGTTCAAGCCGTTCATCTATGGCAAGCTGGAAACCCGCGGTCTGGCGACCACTATCAAGGCCGCCAAGAAGATGGTGGAGCGCGAAGAAGCTGTCGTTTGGGATATCCTGGACGAAGTTATCCGCGAACACCCGGTTCTGCTGAACCGTGCACCGACTCTGCACCGTCTGGGTATCCAGGCATTCGAACCGACTCTGGTCGAAGGCAAGGCAATCCAGCTGCACCCGCTCGTTTGTGCTGCGTATAACGCGGACTTCGACGGTGACCAGATGGCTGTTCACGTACCGCTGACCCTGGAAGCCCAGTTGGAAGCGCGTGCGTTGATGATGTCTACCAACAACATCCTGTCGCCTGCATCCGGTGAGCCGATCATCGTTCCTTCTCAGGACGTGGTCTTGGGTCTGTACTACATGACCCGCGCCCGCATCAATGCGAAGGGTGAAGGTATGGTGCTGTCCGGCCCGAAAGAGGCCGAGAAAGTATACCGTGCCGGTCTGGCCGACCTGCATGCTCGCGTCAAGTGCCGCATCACCGAGTACGTGAAGAACGAAGCCGGTGAACTGGTTGCCAAGACCGAGATGAAGAACACCACTGTTGGTCGTGCGATCCTGAGCCTGATCCTGCCGAAAGGCATGGAATACGCCCTGATCGACGAGCCGAAGGTGCTGACTGCTGCCGAGCAGGCCGATCTGGACGCCAATCCGCAGAACTGGATCAAGTCCGTATCCAACAAGGCGCTGGGCAAAAAGCTCATCTCCCGTCTGCTGAACACCTGCTATCGCAAGCAGGGGCTGAAGGACACCGTTATCTTCGCTGACCAGCTGATGTATACCGGTTTCCACTACGCGGCGCTGTCCGGTGCTTCCGTTGGTATCGATGACATGGTCATCCCAGATGCCAAGAAAGAGATCATTGCTTCTGCCGAAGCCGAAGTTGCCGAGATCCAGGACCAGTTCCTGTCCGGTCTGGTAACTGCGGGCGAACGTTACAACAAGGTTATCGATATCTGGGCCAGCGCCAACGAGCGCGTCTCCAAGGCCATGATGGAGAACTTGTCCAAAGAGCGTAACGTCAACTCGCTGGGTGATGAAGAAGAGCAGGCATCGTTCAACAGCATCTTTATGATGGCCGACTCTGGTGCGCGGGGTTCCGCAGCCCAGATCCGTCAGCTGGCCGGTATGCGTGGCCTGATGGCCAAGCCGGATGGCTCCATCATCGAGACCCCGATCATCGCGAACTTCCGCGAAGGTCTGAACGTACTGCAGTACTTTATCTCTACCCACGGTGCTCGTAAGGGTCTGGCGGATACCGCACTGAAGACTGCGAACTCCGGTTACCTGACTCGTCGTCTGGTAGACGTGGCGCAGGACATGGTGATCACCGAGGACGATTGCGGCACTACCGAAGGTCTGTGGATGACTCCGCTGATCGAGGGTGGCGACGTGGTCGAGCCGCTGCGTGAGCGCGTGCTGGGTCGTGTGGTGGCAGAAGATGTCATCAAGCCGGGTACCGAGGACGAGATCCTCGTTGCTCGCAACACCCTGCTCGACGAGCAGCTGTGTGACCTGCTGGAGCGCAACTCTGTTGACCGTGTGAAGGTACGTTCTGCCATCACCTGTGAAACTGACTTCGGTAACTGTGCTCACTGCTACGGCCGTGATCTGGCCCGTGGTCACCTGGTTAACAAGGGTGAGGCTGTCGGTGTTATCGCTGCCCAGTCCATCGGTGAACCGGGTACCCAGCTGACAATGCGTACGTTCCACATCGGTGGTGCCGCATCTCGTGCCGCAGCCGAGAGCAGCATCCAGGTGAAGAATACCGGTAGCATCAAGCTGCAGAACGCCAAGTTCGTTCACAACAGCGATGACAAACTGGTTATTACCTCCCGTTCTACCGAACTGACCATCATGGACGACATGGGCCGTACCAAGGAAAGCCACAAGCTGCCTTACGGTTCCGTGCTGGAAGTGAAGGACGGCCAGGCAGTGAACGCTGGCGAAACCGTTGCTAACTGGGATCCGCACACTCACCCGATCATCACCGAAGTGGCAGGTCGTCTGCACTTCGAACACATGATCGATGGCGTGACCATCACTCGTCAGACCGACGAGCTGACCGGTCTCTCCTCTATCGTCGTGCTGGACGTCAACGAGCGTCCGAGCGCCGGTAAAGAGATGCGTCCGACCGTTAAACTGGTCGACCTGAACGGCAAAGACGTGATGATCCCGGGTACCGATGTAGCCGCCCAGTACTTCCTGCCGGGCAAGGCGATCGTGAACCTGGAAGATGGTGCCAACGTGGGCGTGGGTGACGCGGTAGCGCGTATCCCGCAAGAGTCCGGCGGTACCAAGGACATCACCGGTGGTCTGCCGCGCGTTGCGGATCTGTTCGAAGCACGTCAACCGAAAGAACCGGCTATTCTGGCCGAGATCTCCGGTACCATCTCCTTCGGGAAAGAGACCAAAGGCAAGCGCCGTCTGGTCATCACCCCGACTGATGGTGGCAACGTCTACGAGGAGATGATTCCGAAGTGGCGTAACCTGAACGTGTTCGAAGGTGAAAAAGTTGAGAAGGGTGAAGTGCTGGCGGACGGTCCTGAGTCTGCTCACGACATCCTGCGTCTGCGCGGTATCAGCCCGGTCGCCAACTATATCGCCAACGAAGTGCAGGACGTTTACCGTCTGCAAGGCGTTAAGATCAACGACAAGCACATCGAAGTCATCGTTCGTCAGATGCTGCGCAAGTGCGAGATCCTGACTGCTGGCGACACCGATCTGATCGAAGGCGAACAGGTTGAAGTGGCTCGCGTGAAGATTGCCAACCGTAAGCTGGTTGCCGAGGGCAAGACCCCTGCGACCTACCGTCATGTTCTGATGGGTATTACCAAGGCATCTCTGAGCACCGAGTCCTTCATCTCTGCGGCTTCCTTCCAGGAAACCACTCGCGTTCTGACCGAAGCCGCCGTTGGTGGCAAGCGTGACGAACTGCGTGGCCTGAAAGAGAACGTCATCGTGGGTCGTCTGATCCCGGCTGGTACCGGCTTTGCCTACCACCACAGCCGGATCAACCAGCGCGCTGCTGCAGCTCGTGCTGTTGGCACCCCGCAGGTGACCGCAGATGAAGCTGAGCAGAACCTGGCGGATCTGCTGAACGCTGCCGGTAGCTTCGACGAAGAGTAACTCGTCAACCGTGATTAAAAAGGGCTCCTTCAAGGAGCCCTTTTTGTTGGCCATTTGATCGGCAAAGGCTGACGCCACGCGGGTTTCAGGATGATCCAGAGCAAAGTTGTAGAGTAAAAAATCAAAAAAAGTTGACTTTGCTCTCCTGCGATTTGACACTCGGCAAAGTTGAATGGTTATTACAGGGGTAGAACATGACTGTCGGTATCGAGGAAGCCATGCTTCCCGAAGAACAGCTGATCAGCCGCACTTTTACAGATGAAGACAGGGAATTGTTGCGCTCATACGATGGGCTCATCGACGGCTTGGCCGAGCTGTTCGGCAAGCATTGTGAAGTGGTGCTCCACTCCCTGGAAAATCTGCATGAGTCGGTGATCAAGATCGCCAACGGCTTTAACACCGGACGCACCCTCGGGGCACCCATCACCGATCTGGCACTGCGGATGCTCAAGGATATCGAGAGCACCGGCCAGGATTATACCCAGAGCTATTTTGCTCGCAGCCGCACCGGCGCCCTGATGAAGTCGAGCACCATCGCCATCAGGAACAGTGAACGCCAGGTGATCGGTCTTATCTGCATCAACCTGCATATCAATGCACCTTTCCACGAATTCGTGGCCGAATTTTTCCCGACGCCCCAGCAGGCGGCGCGCCAGTCACCAGAGACCTTTGCCAACAGTGTCGAAGAGCTTGTTGCCCAGACCGTGGACAATACCATCGACGAGATCAACCGCGATCCCACTGTGGCCAACAATGCCAAAAACCGCTTCATCGTTACTCAATTGTTCGAGAAGGGCATTTTTGACATCAAGGACTCCATCAACATGGTGGCGGACAAACTCAATATTTCGAAACATACCGTTTATCTCTACATCCGACAGCGCAAGCAGGGTGAAGACGAAAACGAGTAACTCAATTCCATAAGGGGATAGATGAATGGCTAAAGAAGTGATTGCAACCGACAAGGCGCCTGCCGCCATTGGTCCTTATGTTCAGGCGACCAAGGTAGGCGAGATGATCTTCACCTCCGGGCAGATCCCGCTTGATCCTGCCACCATGGAGATCGTTGCCGGTGGCATCGAAGCTCAGGCCGAGCAGGTAATGAAGAACCTGATCGCCGTATTGCAGGCTGCCGGTGCCGATGCTGGCAAGGTAGTGAAAACCACCTGCTTCCTGAGCGACATGAACGACTTCGTAGCCTTCAATCAGGTCTATGCCCGTTACTTTGGTGATGCCGCACCGGCCCGCTCCTGCGTGGAAGTGGCCCGTTTGCCGAAAGATGTGCTGGTCGAGGTTGAGGCCATCGCCCACCTCTGATCGCCAACAGCAAAAAAGCCCCTCATGGCAGGGGCTTTTTTGTTTTTGGCGTAAAATGGACAGGCATCAGCACAGGAGCCTTGTTATGAGTCTGAGTTTTGCCCTGCTGGTGACCGGGCCTGCCTATGGCACCCAGTCCGCCAGCACCGCCTACCGCTTTGCCTGCAGCCTGTTGGCTCAGGGTCATAGCCTCTCTCATCTCTTTTTCTATCAGGAGGGGGTCTGCAACGCCAACAACCTGCATCTTCCCGCCTCCGATGAAACCGACCTGGTGCGCCTGTGGCGAGAGCTGGCAGAGGAGCAGGGGATCCGTATCGATGTCTGTGTCGCTGCCGCTATGCGGCGTGGTGTGCTCGATGAGCAGGAGGCCAAGGGGGCAGGGCAGGTCCATTTCAATCTGCAAGCGCCGTTTTGCCTGAGCGGGCTTGGCCAGCTGGCGGAAGCGGCCCTGACCGCCGATCGGCTGGTTCAGTTCTAGGGAGTGACCATGAGCAAGAAAATCGCATTTATCTGCAGTCGTGGCCCCCATGGCCATGCTGCCGGCCGGGAGGGGTTGGATGCCCTGCTGGCCACCTCGGCCATGACCGATGAGCTGGCACTCTTCCTGATTGGTGACGGTGTGCTGCAACTGCTTAAAGAACAGCAGCCGCAAAGCATCTTGCAGCGCCACTATGCGCCTACCTTCAAGATGCTCGAGCTCTATGACATTGAGGAGGTTTACGTCTGCGCCGACTCGCTGGCCGAGCGCGGCGTGACGATCGAGGATCTGCTGATCCCGGTCGAAAGCCTGCCGCGGGCCGAGATGGCCAGCCAGTGGTCACAATGCGCGACGCACATCAGCTTCTGAGGTTCCTATGTTGCATCTGATCTTGAATTCCCCTTTCCAGAGCCAGGCGCTGACTCAGGCACTGTCATACCTGCAATCGGGTGATGAGCTGGTGCTGATGCAGGATGCCGTCATCGCAGCCTGTGCGCCGCAGTGGTGCGAGCAACTGACAGGGATCCCGCTGCACGTCATGACCGAGGATCTGCAGGCGCGTGGTTTGCGTCATCAAGTGGGAGATTTGCTGGATATGGCGGGCCTGGTCGAGCTGATTGCACAAAAAGGATCCCCCAGAACCTGGGCTGGCTGATTTCCATATTTTCACGTTAATTCAACGAATTATGGAAAATCCATGCGGATCCGATTTGCCCTTCCATGCCACAAACTGTATAAATCTTGACTCCCCAGACAACAGGGCATAAAATTTCGCGTCCCCGTATATGCGGGGAGGATTTTCCACACGTTTATGAAGTCATTATCAGGAGCCTTTTGATGGCAACTATTAACCAGTTGGTTCGCAAGCCACGCATCAAGCTCGTTGTGAAAAGCAACGTGCCGGCGCTGGAAGCGTGCCCTCAGAAGCGTGGCGTATGCACTCGTGTATATACCACCACCCCGAAGAAGCCTAACTCTGCACTGCGTAAAGTGTGCCGTGTACGTCTGACCAACGGCTTCGAAGTCACCTCCTACATCGGTGGTGAAGGTCACAACCTGCAAGAGCACTCTGTTGTTCTGATCCGTGGCGGTCGTGTAAAAGACTTGCCAGGTGTTCGTTATCACACCGTTCGTGGTGCGTTGGACTGTGCCGGTGTTAAAGACCGTAAGCAGGCTCGCTCCAAGTATGGCGTGAAGCGTCCTAAAGCTTAATGGTTCTCCGTTAAGTAAGGCCAAACGTTAATTCGTTTCTAGTTAGATAGCTTTCTAGTTTTGGGTAATCCCTGAAGTTACGGAGAATTTGAAATGCCAAGACGTCGTGTTGTTGGTCAGCGTAAAATCCTGCCAGATCCCAAGTTCGGATCAGAGCTGCTGGCTAAATTTGTCAACGTAGTGATGGTTGACGGTAAGAAATCTGTTGCAGAAGCCATTGTTTATGGCGCCCTGGACATCATTGCCACCAAATCTGGCAAAGAGCACCTGGCCGTATTCGAAGAAGCTCTGGATAACATTCGTCCGGCGGTCGAGGTTAAATCTCGTCGCGTCGGTGGTGCAACCTATCAGGTGCCGGTAGAAGTTCGTCCGGTACGTCGCAATGCTCTGGCAATGCGCTGGTTGGTTGATGCCGCTCGTAAACGTGGTGAAAAATCAATGGCTCAGCGTCTGGCTGGCGAGCTGCTGGATGCCGCTGACAATAAGGGTTCGTCTGTCAAGAAACGTGAAGACGTTCACCGTATGGCTGAAGCGAACAAAGCCTTCGCTCACTTCCGCTGGTAATCCGCTTGCGCAGGGTCTTTTGGCTCTGCGCACCTTTAATTATCTAGGGACAAGCGCCTTAGTAAGAGGATGACAATGGCTCGTACAACCCCCATTGAGCGTTATCGTAACATCGGTATCTCCGCTCACATTGACGCCGGTAAGACTACTACTACCGAGCGTGTACTGTTTTACACCGGTGTAAGTCACAAGATCGGTGAAGTTCACGATGGCGCTGCCACCATGGACTGGATGGAACAGGAACAAGAGCGTGGTATCACCATCACCTCCGCCGCGACCACCGCTTTCTGGTCCGGTATGGGTAAACAGTTCCAACCGCACCGTATCAACATCATCGATACCCCCGGCCACGTTGACTTTACTATCGAAGTAGAGCGTTCAATGCGTGTTCTGGACGGTGCCGTGATGGTGTACTGTGCCGTAGGTGGCGTACAGCCACAGTCTGAAACCGTATGGCGTCAGGCTAACAAGTACAAGGTTCCCCGTATCGCGTTCGTCAACAAGATGGACCGTACCGGTGCCAACTTCCTGCGCTGCGTTGAGCACATCAAGACCCGTCTGAAAGGCGTTCCGGTTCCCCTTCAGCTGAACATCGGCTCTGAAGAGAACTTCAAGGGCGTTGTTGACCTGGTCAAGATGAAGGCCATCAACTGGAATGAAGCTGATCAGGGCGTATCCTTCGATTACGAAGACGTCCCGGCCGAGCTGCTGGAACAGGCGCAAGAAATGCGCATGAATCTGGTTGAAGCCGCTGCTGAAGCGTCTGAAGACCTGATGGAAAAATACCTGGGCGGCGAAGAGCTGACCGAGGAAGAAATCAAAGGTGCTCTGCGTCAGCGTGTGCTGAACAACGAGATCATCCTGGTAACCTGTGGCTCCGCATTCAAGAACAAGGGTGTACAGGCAATGCTGGATGCCGTGATCGAGTATCTGCCGGCTCCGACTGACGTTGCTGCTATCGACGGCCTGAAAATGGACGGCGAGACCAAAGACGAGCGTCACGCTTCCGATGACGAGCCGTTCTCTGCTCTGGCGTTCAAGATCGCTACCGACCCGTTCGTTGGTAACCTGACCTTCTTCCGTGTCTACTCTGGCGTGATCAACTCCGGTGACACCGTGCTGAACTCCGTCAAGGACAAGCGCGAGCGTTTCGGCCGTATCGTTCAGATGCATGCCAACAAGCGTGAAGAGATCAAAGAAGTACGCGCTGGTGACATCGCTGCTGCTATCGGTCTGAAAGACGTGACCACTGGTGACACCCTGTGTGACCCGAACGCACCGATCATCCTCGAGCGTATGGAGTTCCCGGAGCCGGTAATTTCTATCGCGGTTGAGCCGAAAACCAAGGCTGACCAAGAGAAGATGGGTCTGGCTCTGGGCCGTCTGGCTCAGGAAGATCCGTCCTTCCGCGTATGGACTGACGAAGAGTCAGGTCAAACCATCATCGCCGGTATGGGTGAGCTGCACCTGGACATCATCGTTGACCGTATGCGTCGCGAGTTCAAGGTAGAAGCGAACGTAGGTAAGCCGCAGGTTGCCTACCGTGAAACCATTCGCAACACCGTTAAGGATGTCGAAGGTAAGCACGCCAAGCAGTCTGGTGGTCGTGGTCAGTACGGTCACGTTGTGATCGACATGTACCCGCTGGAAGAAGGCAAAGCCTACGAATTCGTCAACGACATCAAAGGTGGTGTCATTCCTGGTGAATTCATCCCGGGTGTTGATAAAGGTATCCGCGAGCAGCTCAAATCTGGTCCGCTGGCTGGTTACCCGGTTATGGATCTGGGTGTGCGTCTGCACTTCGGTTCCTACCACGATGTCGACTCTTCCGAACTGGCGTTCAAAATCGCTGCTTCCATGGCCTTTAAGGCTGGCTTCATGAAAGCCAACCCGGTTCTGCTCGAACCGATCATGAAAGTAGAAGTTGAAACTCCGGAAGATTACATGGGCGACGTTATCGGTGACCTGAACCGTCGTCGTGGCCTGATCGAAGGTATGGAAGATGGCCCGTCCGGCAAGATCGTACGTGCTCTGGTGCCGCTGGCCGAAATGTTCGGTTATGCAACTGCACTGCGTTCCGCTACCCAAGGTCGTGCTTCCTACGCCATGGAATTCGCCAAGTATCACGATGCACCGACCAACGTCGCACAAGCCGTGATCGAAGAGCGCAAATCCAAGTAATTTAAGATTCCCCGCCTACGACGGTAGGCGGGTTTAACCTAGAAGGACTACGTCGTGTCTAAAGAAAAATTTGAGCGTAATAAACCGCACGTAAACGTCGGCACCATCGGCCACGTTGACCACGGTAAAACCACCCTGACTGCAGCTATCACCAACGTGCTGGCCAAGCACTTCGGTGGTAAAGCTTTCGCCTT
>NZ_CAWNWX010000042.1:8824-72483 GCF_963878195.1 Aeromonas sp. HMWF016 | reverse complement strand
GTTCCAGCTCAGCCAGGAAACCGAGCGGCGGCAGCGGGTGGCCGTTAAAGCAGGAGGTTGTGCCCATGTGGCAGGTGGGGCCGACGGGGTTGGCGGCAATCAGCAGGGAATCCTGATCGCAGTCGGTGCTGATGGCCACGAGTTGGAGCACATTGCCCGAGCTTTCACCCTTGGTCCAGAGCCGCTGCTTGCTGCGGCTAAAGAAGGTGACCTGACCGGTGGTCTGGGTTTTTTCCAGCGCCTCGCGGGTCATAAAGCCCTGCATCAGCACCTCGCCGCTGTCGGCATGCTGGACGATGGCGGGGATCATGCCATCACATTTTTCCCAGTCGAGCAGTTCGGCAAGGGGGCGCGCGCTGGCGGTTGTTTGTGTGTTATCAGAGAAGTTATTCACGGATGGCGACTCCTTCGGTTTTCAGCCAGCGTTTCAATTCGGGAATGGGGATAAGGCCCTTGTGGAAGACAGAAGCAGCCAGCGCCCCGTCCACATCGGCGAGGGTAAAGGCATCGCGAAAGTGCGCCATGGCACCGGCACCGCCGGAGGCGATCAGCGGTACCTTGCAGACGCTGCGCACCAGCTTGAGCTGGTCGAGATCATAACCCTGGCGCATGCCGTCCTGATTCATCACGTTCAGCACGATTTCGCCTGCGCCGCGTTTCTGCACCTCCTGCACCCAGTCGAGGGTGTGCCAGGCGGTGGTGCGGGTGCGGCTCTCGTCACCGGTAAACTGTTTGACCTGATAGTGACCCGTTTCGGCGTCGAAGTAGGAGTCGATCCCCACCACCACGCACTGCACGCCAAAGCGCTCGGCCAGTCGGCTGATGAGGGTCGGGTCGGCCAGCGCCGGAGAGTTGATGGAGACCTTGTCGGCGCCAAATTCGAGGATCTGGCGGGCGTCCTCCACGCTCTTGATGCCACCGGCGACGCAGAAGGGGATGTCGATCACCTCCGCCACCCGGCTCACCCAGCTCTTGTCCACCACCCGCGCATCGCTGGAGGCGGTGATGTCATAGAACACCAGCTCGTCAGCGCCCTCTTCGGCGTAGCGGCGCGCCAGCTCGACAATGCCGCCCATCACCTCGTGGTTGCGAAACTGCACCCCTTTGACCACCACGCCATCTTTCACGTCGAGGCAGGGAATAATGCGTCTTGCCAGCATCAGTTGCCTCCTGTGGTATCGGCTGCGGGAGCTTGCCAGCAGGCGATGGCGTCACCCACCGAGAACTTGCCCTCCAGCAGGGCGCGGCCAAGGATGATCCCCTTGACGCCGGAGCCCTTGAGCGCCTCGATATCCGCGATGCCGCCAATGCCGCCGGAGGCCTGAAAGGCAACGCTCGGGTAGCGGGCGCAGAGATCCCGATAGAGCTCGACGTTGGTGCCAGCCAGGGTGCCGTCACGGCTGATGTCGGTGCAGAGCACATGCTTGAGCCCGGCGGGGAGGAAGCGCTCGATGAGCGCCTCGATGGTCACGCCGCTGTTCTCCTGCCAGCCTGCCACCGCGATATGGCGATTGCCCTGCTCATCAATGTTGACGTCCAGCGCCAGCACGATCTGCTCGGGGCCATACTTCTCCATCCAGCTGGCCACCAGATCCGGGGATTTGACGGCGGTGGAGCCAATCACCACCCGGCTGGCACCGGCGGCCAGCAGATCTGCCACATCCTGCTCTGTGCGTACACCGCCACCGACCTGCACCGGCGCTTCGGTGGCCGACAGCAGTTGGGTCAACAGGGGCAACTGGCGCGCCTTGGCATCCTTGGCGCCGTCCAGATCCACCAGATGGAGCTGCACCGCCCCCTGGGAGACATATTCATCGAAGCGGGCCTGCGGGCTGCTGCTGTATTCGGTCTTCTGCTCGTAGTCCCCCTGATAGAGGCGAACCACCTGACCGTTGATAAGGTCAATTGCGGGAATGATCATGCTAGTCACAGCTCCAGAAAATTTTGCAGCAAACGGGCACCGGCTGCGCCTGAGCGCTCCGGGTGGAATTGGGCACCAAAGAAGTTACTGTGCTCTGCAACCCCGGCGACGATGGCGGTGAAAGGTTTGCCGTAGTCGCAGGTCGCCAGCGTCGCCCCGGTCACTTCCAGTGCATAGGAGTGGACGAAGTAGAAGTAGCTGCCGCTCGGGATCCCTTTGAGCAGAGGATGGGTCTCGTCATGCTCAATCTGGTTCCAGCCCATATGGGGCAGGCGCAGATTGCCCACTTCCATCAGCCGGATCTTGCCCGGCACTATGCCAAGGCAGTCGATAAGCCCGCCCTTGTTCGCGCCCTCGCTCATGGTCTCTTCGGAGGCCTCCGCCAGCATCTGCATGCCGAGGCAAAAGCCCAGCAGCGGTTGCTTGGCGGCGCGGATAAGGGGCACCAGCCCCCGTTCGTTGAGGTTGTTCATGGCGGCCACCGCGGTGCCGACACCGGGCAGGATCAGCTTGTCCGCCTGCTCGATATCGGCCGCCACGCTTGAGACCTGCGGCTGCACGCCGAGGCGTTCGAACGCCATCCTGACCGAGGCCAGATTCGCGCAGCCGGTGTCGATGATGACCAGCTTCTGCTTGCACACATCCATCACAGCACTCCCTTGCTGGAGGGGAGGTCGCTCCCTTCCACCCGAATGGCCTGACGCAGGGCGCGGCCAAAGCCTTTGAACAGCGCTTCCACCTGATGGTGGGTGTTGCCGCTGCCCACCTTCATCTGCAATGTGATGGCCATGGCGTCCGACAGAGAGCGGAAGAAGTGGGGCACCATCTCGGTGGCCATCTCGCCCACGTTGTCGCGGCCAAAACCGCTCGGGCAGTCGAATACGAAGTAGGGGCGACCGCTGAGATCCAGCGCTGTGCTCACCTCCTGCTCGGTCAGCGGACGCGCATCGATCACTGCCTGCACCTCATCCATCGCCAGTACGAAGCCGAATCGGCCGATGCCGCGCTTGTTGCCAAGGGCCTGACGCAGCGCTTGACCCAGCGCCAGTCCGACGTCTTCCACCGTGTGGTGATCGTCGATATGCAGATCGCCGCTGACGTTCAGCTTGAGCTGGAAACCGGCGTGGGTGGCAATCTGATCCAGCATGTGATCAAAGAAGCCGATGCCGGTGGCGATATGGTTGCCGCCGCTCTTGTTTGTGGCAGAAGGGTCGAGGTCCACCGCCACTTGAATGCGGGTCTCCTTGGTATAGCGCTCCACCTCGGCTACACGCCCCTTGGAGAGAAGCTGATCACGAATGGCGAGCCAGTTGTGATCCTGCGGGTGGTAGCGAATACCGCCAATGCCCATATTTTCGGCAAGCTGCAGATCGGTCTGGCGATCGCCAATCACGAAGGAGTTGGCAAAGTCGATGCGACCCGAGGCGAGATACTCCTTCACCAGCCCGAGGTGGGGCTTGCGGCAGCTGCAACCGTCGGTAGGGAAATGCGGGCAGATCAGCACCTGCTCCCACTTCACCCCTTGCGATTCAAACAGGTGCATCATCAGGTCGTGGGGCGGCTGGAAGTTCTCCAGCGGCAGGCTGGCGGTGCCCAGTCCATCCTGATTGGTCACCATCACCAGCACGTAGCCAGCGGCCTGCAACTCGCGCAGTACCGGAATGACCATGGGCTCGAAGCGCAGCTTGGCGAGGCTATCCACCTGCTTGTCGGTCACCGGCTCTTCTATCAAAGTGCCGTCGCGGTCGATAAACAAAAACGGGGTCTTCATCGCTACATCCTTGTCTTACAAAGTGGGAGAGGGCAGATCACGCAATACCGCCAGCACGGCATCCATCTCGCCCTGATAGCCGATGGTGATGCGAATGCTGTTGTCCAGACCCGGCTTGCTGGAGAAATCCCGCAGTATGATGCCGGCGGCCTTCATGGCGGCAAAGACGGCGGCGCCATCCACAAAGCGCACCAGCACGAAGTTGCCCTTGTCCTCGAATACTTCCTTCACGCAGGCAAGCTTTGTCAGCTCTGCCTTGAAGGCGGTTTTTTGCTTGTTGAGCGCCTCCACCCGCTCGCGCATCAGCTCCAGTCCCATGGGGGAGAGGGCCTGCGCCGCGATCTGGGCGATGGGCTCGGGGATGGGATAGGGGGCGATCACCTTGGCCAGCATGGCGATCACCTCTGGGCTTGCCAGCGTAAAGCCGCAGCGGATCCCCGCCAGGGCAAAAGCCTTGGAGAGGGTGCGGGTCACCACCAGATTGGGGAAGCAGGCCAGCAGGTCTACTACGGACGCTTCTGGGCAGAACTCGATATAGGCCTCGTCCACCACCACGATGGCGCGATCCCGGGCTTTCTCCAGCAGAGCGATGAGGCCGTCGCGCCCCACCAGATCCCCGGTGGGGTTGTTGGGGGAGCAGAGAAACACCAGCTTCACGTCGGAAAGGCGATCGGCAATGGCGGGCCAGTCAGGCTGGCGGCGGGTGGTGAGCGGCTGCTCGACGATACCAACGCCGCAGGTCTCGGCGCTGATGGCGTACATGCCATAGGTGGGCGGGCAGATGAGGATCTGATCTTCACCCGCTTCGCAGAAGGTGCGGATTAGCAGCTCGATGGCCTCGTCGGCGCCGCGACTGACCAGCACCTGATCCTGATTGACCCCGGCGTAAGCTGCATAGCCGTTCACTACCTCGGCCGGCTGGCACTCGGGGTAACGATTGAGACGGCTCCCCTCGATGGTGAAGGGATAGGCCTGCGGCGCCTCGTTGGCGTTGAGCCAGACGTGGCCCTTGCCGCCGATGCGGCGGGCTGACTGATAGGGAGTGAGGGCCCGCACCACGCGGCGCGCCAGATTGGCAATGCTCATGACAAATCCTTCTGCTGTGCTGTTTGTTGGGGCGCGGCGGCCAAGGCGTTCAATCTGAGGGAGACGGCATTTTTGTGGCCATCGAGCCCCTCGGCCTGGGCGATTCGCTCGACTATGGGGCCAAGGCCGCGAATACCGTCGGCGCTCAGCTCCTGCACCGTGTAGCGGCGCTGATAATCAGCGAGGCCAAGGCTCGAACAGGTGCGGGCATAGCCGTAGGTGGGCAGGGTGTGGTTGGTGCCGCTGGCGTAATCGCCGACCGACTCGGGCGTCCACTGGCCAAGAAAGATGGAACCGGCGTTCTCGAGTTTATCCAGCAGATCGCGGGGTGCTCGGGTCTGCACAATCAGGTGCTCCGGCGCATAGGCGTTGGAGATGGCACACGCCTCGGCCAGATCGTCACAGAGGATCACCAGACTGCTGCCGAGCGCCTGCGCGGCGATATCCCGGCGGCTCAACTTGGTCAGCTGGCTCTTGATTTCCCCTGCGATGGCATCGGCCAGCAGCGGCGAGGTGGTGACCAGCACCACCTGACTGTCGGGGCCGTGCTCGGCCTGGGAGAGCAGATCCGCCGCCACAAAGGCCGGGTTGGCGCTCTCGTCCGCAATCACCAGCACCTCGGAGGGGCCGGCTGGCATGTCGATGGCGGCGCCGCGCCAATCCGTCGAAACCTGCCCCTTGGCTTCGGTCACATAGGCGTTGCCCGGGCCGAAGATCTTGTCCACCTTGGGGATGCTCTCGGTACCGTAAGCCATGGCGGCGATGGCCTGGGCGCCGCCGATGGCGAACACCTTCTCGACCCCGCAGGCGCGGGCGGCGAACAGGATCTCGTCGCTCGCCGGGGACGGGGTGCAGAGCACCACTTCGCGGCAACCGGCGATAGCAGCCGGAATAGCCAGCATCATCACGGTGGAGGGGAGCGGCGCACTGCCCCCCGGCACATAGAGGCCGACCCGGCTGATGGGCTGGGTGCGCAGCTCGCACACCACCCCGGGCTGGGTCTCCACTCGCACCACAGGCTGCGCTTGCGCGGCGTGGAAGGTGCGAATGTTGGCAATCGCCGCTTCGATGGCGTTTTTGATCTCGTCATCCAGCCGCGCGCAGGCAGCTTCAATCTCGGCTTCGCTGACGCGCAACTGCTCACGGGGGGCGCGCTCGAAGCGCTGGCTCAGCTCGCGCAGGGCCTCATCGCCCCGGCTGCGCACCGCTGCGATGATATCCCGCACCACGGCGCCGATATCGGCCTCGTCATTGAGGGCGGGCCGGGTCAGCACATCGGCCTGCTGGGCGGGAGAGAGGGTCTTCCAGATCAGGGTCTGCATGATGTCCCTTCCTTATTCCATCATTTTTTCGATGGGCAACACCAGAATGGAGCTGGCGCCGAGAGCCTTGAGCTGCTCCATGGTCTCCCAGAACAGGGTCTCGCTGGATACGACGTGCAGGGCCACCTGATTGGTGTCACCGGCCAGCTGCATGATGGTGGGGCGCTCGGCACCCGGCAGCAGATCGGTGATGGCATCGAGCTTGTCTTTGGGGGCGTGCAGCATGATGTACTTGCTCTCGCGCGCCTGCTGCATCCCCTGAATGCGGGGCAGCAGTTTGTCGATCAGCTTCTGCTTGGCATCGGACAAGGGATTGGGGGCCTGAACCAGCACCGCCTTGGAGCGGTAGATCACCTCCACCTCTTTGAGGCCATTGGCCTCCAGCGTCGCGCCGGTGGAGACCAGATCGCAGATGGCATCTGCCAGGCCCGCGCGCGGCGCCACTTCCACCGAGCCGCCCAGCATCACGCTCTTGAAGCCAAGCCCCTTTTCATCAAAGAAGCGCTTGAGCAGCCCGGGGTAGGAGGTGGCAATGCGCTTGCCCGCCAGACTTTGTGGCCCCGTGTAGGTCACATCTTCTGGCACCGCCAGCGAGAGACGGCAGCCGCCAAAATCGAGCTGCTTGAGGGTTTTGACCGCAAAGGACTGGTCCTGTGAAGCGCGAATAAGCTGCACCTCTTCCAGCACGTTCTCGCCGATGATGCCAAGGTCGACCACCCCTTCCATCACCAGCCCCGGGATATCGTCATCACGCACCCGCAGGATATCGATGGGCATGTTCTCGACATGGGCGATAAGGCGCTGCTCGCGCAGGTTGATCTTGAGGCCACAGCTCTTGAACAGGGCTTGGGAGTCCTGGCTCAGACGACCGGACTTTTGCATGGCGATACGCAGACGTTGTGTTTCCATTGCTCGATTTCCTTTTAGTCAAAAACGAAAAAACCCTCGGAAGTGGGTGCTTCCGAGGGTTTATGAATCTTGCGGTCCTTTTGGAAGTCACCAGTAACGTGTCTTCCAGCAGTCAACCTCCTGAAAGACTATTCGGGATGATGATGGTGGTGATGAGTCTTCAGGCTGGTGAACTGCATGTAATCAATCCTTTACAAATAAGATGTCGTTGTTGACGCCCGATTTAAACTACCTGCCTTGACGGAAAAAGCAACCGGAAAATGTAATTTGGTCGATTAAAGTTGAGAAAACGGTTTTCTGGTCGATAACTAGACAATAACCCCTGCAGGAGTCGCCATCATGCCCAGCCAGGACCTGTTGTTCCCCATTTTGCCCCGGGCACCTGCCACCCCAGGCAGCGAAGAGATCAAGCGGGAAGTGAACCAGATCAGCAAGAAGCATCAGCTGCGCAAGACCAGCACTGACAACAGTGACTCCCAGCAGCGCCAGCAGGCTTATAGCCAGAAAAAGCACGATCAGCAGAAGGTGGAAGAGAGTGATCAAAAGCCGGATCCCGACCACCAGATCGATCTCTTCGTCTGAGCAGATTATCTGTCCCGCTTTTGCCGCACTTTTGGCATAATGGCCGCTTTGACCGCGGGACGCCCCTTTGACCATCCAGACCCTGTTCAAGCCAGATGGCCCTCTGGCCAGCCATATCGACGGTTTCAAAGCCCGCGCTCCCCAGCTGGAGATGGCCGAGGCGGTAGCCCGCGCCATCAAGAGCCATGGTCGCTTGCTGGTGGAGGCGGGGACAGGTACCGGCAAGACCTACGCCTATCTGGTGCCGGCGCTGGAGTCCGGCAAACGGATCGTGATCAGCACCGGCTCCAAAAACCTGCAGGAGCAGCTCTTTTACCGGGATCTCCCGACCATCACAGGCGCGCTCTCCTATACCCCGCCGGTGGCCCTGCTCAAGGGGCGCAGTAACTATTTGTGCATCGAGCGGATGAACCGGCTCTTGAGCGAATCCCACCTGCAAAAACCGGAAGTGCTCAATGATCTGGTGAAGGTGAAATCCTGGTCCACCGCCACCGACAATGGCGACGTGGGGGATATTCCGGGGCTGCAGGAGAACGCCGAGATCCTGGCTCATGTCACCAGCACCAATGAAAACTGCCTCGGTCGGGATTGCCCCTATTACGACGACTGCCATCTGGTGGTGGCCCGCCGCCGCGCCATGGACGCCCAGGTGGTGGTGATCAACCATCACCTCTTCTTCGCCGATATGGCGGTCAAAGACACCGGATTTGGCGAGCTGGTACCGGAAGCTCAGGTCTATGTGTTTGATGAAGCCCATCAGCTGCCGGAGATCGCCACCAGCTACTTTGGCAAGTCGGTGGGTAGCCGTACCATTCAGGATCTGGCACAGGATATCCAGCTTGCCTATCGGGCTGAAGCTCACGACATGGCCCAGCTCGGCAAGGCGGCTGACCGGCTCGCCATCGCCAGTCAGGATCTGCGGCTCGCCTTTGGCGTGGATGGCGGTCGCGGCAATACCCGCGACATGCTGCGCCAGCCGCTCTGGGGCCAGGCACTGGCTCGCCTCAATGACGCCATCGGGCTTTGCTATGAGGTGCTGAAGCTGGCGCTGGGGCGCGGTGAACAGCTGGATCACGCCTTCGAGCGCATCAGTGAACTGCGCACCCGCCTTGGTGAAGTGCTGGCGGTCAATCAGACCGGCTTCTCCTACTGGTATGACTGCTCGCGGCTGCACTTTACCCTCAACCTGACGCCGCTCTCGGTAGCCGAGCGGTTCGGGGCCGAGGTACTGCGCTCTGAGGTAGCTTGGGTCTTTACCTCCGCCACCCTGACGGTTGATATGCGCTTTGATCACTTCAAGGCCGAGCTGGGGCTGGCAGGCAGCGCCGAGCTTATCCTCGACAGTCCGTTTGACTATGGCGAGCAGGCGCGGCTCTGCGTGCCGCGTTTCCTGCCCGAGCCCAACGCCTTTGGCCGTGGCGAGCAGTTGGCCAATCTGATGATCCCGCTGATCAACAAGACGCCGGGTGGCTGTTTCTTCCTCTGCACCAGTCATCAGGTGATGCGTCAGGTGGCCGAGGTGCTGCGCCGGGAGATTGGCCGCACTGTGCTGCTGCAGGGGGAGGACAACAAGCAGCGGCTGCTCAAGGAGTTTGTCGATAATGGCCGCGCCGTGCTGGTGGCGACCAGTAGCTTCTGGGAGGGGATCGACGTGCGAGGCGCTGCACTCTCCTGTGTTATCATCGACAAGCTTCCCTTTGCGAGCCCCGATGACCCTCAGCTCAAGGCACGGGTGGAGGATTGCAAGTTAAAGGGCGGCGATCCCTTTGCCGAACTTCAGCTGCCCAAAGCGGTGATTGCGCTCAAACAGGGGGTAGGGCGGCTTATTCGTGATCGCAGTGATCACGGCGTGCTGGTTATCTGTGATCCACGCATGGTCAACAAACCCTACGGTGCCACCTTCATCAAGAGTCTGCCCGCTATTCCGCGAACCCGGGAGCTGGCGACGCTGGGCAATTTTTTTGACCGCAGTCGAATAAACCCGCCTGAGATGTGGCCTATTGCGTCCGTTCAGGTGAGTGATTTTCGCTGACAAACGATTTGAACAACGGGCGTGCATCTCTCGCTTGTCCGTTATGTAATTGACTGATTTTATAGAGATTGGAAAGCATGAACGAGTTGAAGATCCTGGCCGTTGATACCGCCACCGAAGCCTGCTCCGCCGCCTTGCTGGTGGGTGACAAGGTATTCTCCCGTTGGGAGGAGGCGCCACGGGATCACACCCGCAAGATCCTGCCGATGGTTCAGGCTCTGTTGGACGAAGCGGGAATAACCTTGGACAAGCTCGATGCCATCGCCTTTGGCCGTGGTCCGGGTTCTTTTACCGGGGTGCGGATCGGTATCGGCGTCGCACAAGGGCTGGCGTTTGGTGCTGGCGTGCCGCTGATTGGCATCTCTACCCTGGCTGCCATGGCGCAAGGGGCTCATCGGCTGGAAGGGGCCGAGCGGGTGCTGACCGCCATCGATGCACGCATGGACGAGGTCTATTTCGGTCACTACGAGCTGATCGATGGTCGTATCCAGCTGGTGGGTGAAGAGGTGGTGAGTGGCCCGGCCGCACTGGTGGAAGCCCGTGGCAAGCACTCTGGCTGCTTTACCTGTGTTGGTACCGGTTTTGAGACCTATGGGGAAACCCTCAAGGCTCTTGCCGACGAGCTGGTGGTCAGCCAGGTGCGTTTCCCGGCCGCAGAAGACATGTTGCCGCTGGCCCGCACTGCCTGGCTGGCGGGTGAAGCGGTCGCGGTCGAGCAGGCGACCCCGGTATATTTGCGTGACAAGGTGACCTGGAAAAAGCTGCCGGGTCGTGAATAAGGGCAAAGGAGCCATGGCTTTCATGTCGCCTTTGCCCACCGAGACTCGCCCTGTCATGGGTTGGGTCGTGGC
This sequence comes from Aeromonas sp. HMWF016, assembly GCF_963878195.1. NCBI lineage: Bacteria > Pseudomonadati > Pseudomonadota > Gammaproteobacteria > Aeromonadales > Aeromonadaceae > Aeromonas > Aeromonas sp. HMWF016. The sequence continues at coordinate 62,009 of NZ_CAWNWX010000042.1, read as the reverse complement.
CTTGGGGCCGGTTCGGCGAGAGGAGAGTGACATGTTGAAACGTGCGATGGTGGTTGGGGCGACAGCCCTGCTGCTCGGGGCCTGCAGTACGGTGCCCAAGGAGCTGGTCTATCAACCGGAGAACCAGCTGGTGGCCTATCAGCCGGCTCTCGGCAGTATGGAAGGCAAGCCTGCCCGCTGGAGTGGCATCATTTCCGCGGTGCACAACAAGTCGGATCAGAGCGTCATCGAGGTGGTCTATCTGCCGCTGCAGGCCAACGGCGTGCCGGAGCAGACCGAGCAGAGCCCGGGTCGTTTTCTGGCCATCATGAAGGGCTTTGTCGACCCGACCCTCTATGCCAAGGGGCGCAGCCTGACGGTGCTCGGCACCATCGGCAAACCGGTGGATAGCCAGATTGGCGAGCACAACTATCGCTTCTCGGTGCTCAATGTGACGGGCAGCAAGTTGTGGCCGCCGGTCAAGGAGGTGGAGGTTCGCTATGTGGATCCCTACTTCTACGACCCCTTTTACGATCCCTTCTGGCCAAGACGGCCACTCCATCGCTAGGAGCAGGCATTGAGTACCCCGATGCAAGAGCGTTTCGTCACCCTGGCGGATGGCCGCCGGGTGGCCTTGCTCGAGAACCGGCAAGCGGGTTCCGAGCTGCCACAAAAGCCCCTGTTGATCGCACTGCATGGCTGGCTCGACAATGGTGCCAGCTTCCTGCCCCTTGCCCCGTATCTCGATGATTTTCATCTGGTGTGCGTCGATCTGCCGGGACATGGTCACTCTGATCACAAGCAAACGCCCTATGTCTTTGTCGACTGGCTCGACGATCTCTACCAGATCACCCAGGCCGCAGGCTGGTCCCGTTTCATCCTGCTGGGCCACTCCCTTGGTGCCCTCATCGCTTCTGCCTATGCCGGCGTTTTCCCCGAACAGATAGAGCGGCTCATTCTGCTGGAGGGGCTCGGGCCGCTCACGCAGCCTGACGAGGAAGTTCCTGCCCAGATAAGGAGAGCGATCCTCAATCGCTGCCGTACCCGCGAGCGAAGTGCGGCTGGTTTTGCCTCCATCGATGAAGCGGTCGCGGCGCGTTGCAAGGTGGCAGAGATAACGCCAGAGGCGGCACGCCTTATTTGCGAGCGGCAACTTGAGGAGCGGGCAGAGCGCTGGCAGTGGCGCAGCGATCCCCGCTTGCGAGATCTCTCGCCGCTTCGGATGAGCGAGGGACAGGCGCAGGCGCTGATCAAGGCAATCTGCTGCCCGGTGCTCTTTATCCGAGGTGAACAGGGATTTGCCGAGCTGGAGGCACAGTGGCAGTTGCGACAGGGGGCCTTCAGGCAGATAGAGCAGGTGATTTTGCCGGGAAATCACCATTTTCATATGGAAAATGGCGCAGCAACCGCCGTTTGTATCGTAAATTTTTGTCAAGTTAGGTAGAATCACCGGCTTTCTATAATTCCAGGTTTGTCATCCCCCTCACATTTTTCCGTTGTTAATTTGCTGTTAATTGATGTTGCGCTGTGTAAATATGGGCGGCATTAGAGTACGTGCTTAAAACAGTTGATTGAAATCGATGTGAACAGGGACGGAGGCAACAGAGTGAGCGCACAGGTGCTAGTTATGCAGGAGAAGTTCGTGGAAAAAGTTTGGCTCAAGCGTTATCCACAAGGGGTCCCCGCCGAGATCAATCCGGAGCAGTTCAGCTCGCTGGTCGAGATGTTTGAATCCTCAGTGAGCCAGTTTGCCGACCAGCCCGCTTTCGTCAACATGGGGCAGACCATCACCTACCGCCGACTGGAAGAGCAGTCCCGCGCCTTTGCTGCCTACCTGCAAAACGAGCTGAAGCTGGAGAAGGGTGATCGGGTCGCGGTGATGATGCCGAACCTGCTGCAATACCCCATCGCCGTGTTTGGCATCCTGCGTGCCGGCATGATAGTGGTCAACGTCAACCCGCTCTATACCCCGCGCGAGCTGGAGCACCAGCTCAAGGACTCCGGCGCCAAGGCCATTGTCATCGTCTCCAACTTCGCCCATACCCTGGAAAAAGTGGTCTACGACACCCCGGTCAAGCACGTCATCCTGACCCGCATGGGGGACAACCTGGGTCTGGCGAAGGGCACCCTGGTCAACTTCGTGGTGAAATACGTCAAGAAGCTGGTACCCAAATACAACCTGCCGCACGCCACCACCATGCGCCAGGCGCTGGCCAAAGGGCGTTATCAGCAGTACATCAAGCCGGAGATCGCCTGCGAAGATCTCGCCTTCTTGCAGTACACCGGCGGTACTACCGGTCTCTCCAAGGGAGCCATGCTGACCCACCGCAACATGATTGCCAACGTCGAGCAGTGCCTTGGCGTCTATGGCCCCATGCTGGAGCGGGGCAAGGAGTTCGTGGTCACCGCTTTGCCGCTCTACCACGTCTTCGCGCTGACCGTGAACTGCCTGCTGTTTATGCGCCTTGGTGGTTACAACCTGCTCATCAGCAACCCGCGCGATATCCCGGGTTTTGTCAAAGAGATCAAGAAGTACCCCTTCACCTGCATCACCGGCGTCAACACCCTGTTCAACGCCTTGGTCAACAATGCCGAGTTTCAGAGCATCGCCTTTGACAAGCTCAAGCTCACCATCGGTGGCGGCATGGCGGTGCAACGCGCGGTGGCGGAGCAGTGGAAGAAACTGACCGGCACCCCGCTGCTGGAAGGTTACGGCCTGACCGAGTGCTCGCCGCTGGTGAGCGTCTGCCCCTACGATCTGAGCGATTACAACGGCTCCATCGGCCTGCCGGTCTGCTCCACCGATATCCGTCTGGTGGATGACAACGGTCAGGTGATCCACGAATTCGGTACCCCGGGCGAGATGCAGGTGCGTGGCCCGCAGGTGATGGTCGGCTACTGGCAGCGTCCCGAGGCTACTGCCGAAGTGATGCAGGATGGCTGGCTCTGTACCGGTGATATCGCTGTGTGCGACGAACAGGGCTTCTTCAAGATCGTCGATCGCAAGAAGGACATGATCCTGGTCTCCGGTTTCAACGTCTATCCGAACGAGATCGAAGATGTGGTGGCGCTCCATCCGAAAGTGCTGGAGGTGGCCGCAGTCGGCGTGCCGCACAAGGTCTCCGGCGAGCTGGTGAAGATCTTTGTGGTCAAGAAAGATCCAAAGCTGCAGGAGGACGAGATTATTGCCCACTGCCGCAAACATCTGACTGCCTATAAGGTGCCGAAACTGGTAGAATTTCGTGACGAACTTCCCAAGACCAATGTGGGCAAGATCCTGCGCCGCGTACTGCGTGACGAGGAGATTGCCAAGCAGTAAGGCGCTGCACCGGGCTTTCTGGTGTGCCGCAGTGATGCAAAACCGTGGGTCATCCCACGGTTTTTTCTTTTTGGCCCTGATCAACCGCGCAGGCACAGATGCAATATCAACTTATCACTCAGCAAGCCGAACTTGAGCAGTATCTCGCTTCTCTGGCCGACGTTCCCCTGGCTATCGATACTGAATTCGTTCGCACCCGCACCTACTATCCCCAGCTTGGCCTGTTTCAGATCTACGACGGCCAGCAACTGGCGCTGCTCGACCCGCTCACTCTCGATCTGGCTCCGCTCTGGCAGCGGCTTGGTCGGGCAGGGCAGATTGCCATTTTGCACGCCTCCGGTGAAGATCTGGAGCTGATCCAGCATCAGGCCGGCCATCTGCCCAACCAGATGCACGACACCCAGCTGGCTGCCGCATTCCTCGGCCACGGCGTATCGGTCGGTTTCGGCGCGTTGGTCAAGGAGTTCCTCGGCGTGGAGCTGGAGAAGGATCAGGCCCGTACCGACTGGCTGGCCCGCCCGCTGACCCCGCGCCAGCTTGAATATGCAGCGGCTGACGTATTCTACCTGATGCCGCTCTACGAGAAGGTGATGGCCAAACTGCGGGAAAGCGGCAAGTTTGCCTGGTTCGAACAGGAGTGCCAAAACCACTCCGCCCGCAAGACCCAGGGCAGCGATCCCCGTCAAGCCTATCTCGATATCGTCAATGCCTGGCAACTGGGGCGGCGTGAGCTGGCCATCCTGCGTGAACTGGCCGCCTGGCGCCAGCAGGAGGCGGTACGCCGCGATCTGGCCCTCAACTTTGTGGTGAAAGAGCTGCACCTGTTCAAGGTAGCGGAGCGCCGTGCCGCTTCCCTGCGCGACCTCAACGAGCTCGGCCTCTCGCCTATCGAGATCAAGATCCACGGCAAGCGGATGCTCGATATCGTTGCCAAGGCGCAGCAGAGCGACCCTGACAGCTGGCCCGAGCCCATTCGCCGGCTGGTGGACTATCCCCAGTACAAGGGCGAGCTCAAGCGGATCAAGGCGCTGGTGGAGGAGAAGGCCAAGGCGAGCAACATTCCGCCCGAGCTGATTGCCAGCAAGAAGATCATCCACCAGTACTTCACCTGGAACTGGCGGATGGGAGATGCGGAGCGTGCCCGTGCCGACAAACCCATGCTGCTGCAAGGGTGGCGCCATGAGTTGGTAGGTCACCTTTTGGAACAATAAGCGAACTTATTGTTGCACCTATGAATCAATCCCCACCCTCGGGTGGGGATTTTTTATTGGACGACATTCAGAGAGAGGAATGATGGGGTGGCCGATCTGGCCAAGCGATCAATTTGGCTGGTGCTAGCGGAAATAGGGGAAGAGTGAAAAAGGCAGCGGAAACCGCTGCCTTTTTTGATCACCAGATAGGCTGGGTCAGGTAGGGGTTGCTCGCCTTCTCGCGGCCGAAGGTGGAGCTGGGGCCGTGGCCCGGGATAAAGACGATCTCGTCGCCAAGGGGCAGCAGAGTCTCGGTGATCGACTTAATCAGGGTCGCGTGATCGCCACGGGGGAAGTCGGTGCGGCCGATGCTGCCGGCAAACAGCACGTCGCCAACCCAGGCGAGTTTTTCGGCCTGGCTCAGCAGCACAATATGGCCCGGGGTGTGGCCGGGGCAGAAGTAGACCTCCAGCTCGCACTGGCCAAGCTGCACCTTGTCACCCTGCTCAAGCCAGCGATCCGGCGTGAAGGCGGGGGTATGGGCGAAGCCGAACATCTGGCTCTGCTGGGGCAGCATGTCGAGCCAGAAGGCGTCTTCCTTGTGGGGGCCAGTAATGGCGACGCCGGTCTTTTCCCGCAGCTCGGCGGCAGCACCAACGTGATCCAGATGACCGTGGGTCAGCAGGATATGGGTCAGGGTCAGGCCGCGTTTGGCGATGGCGGCCAGCAGTTTGTCCGCTTCGCCGCCCGGGTCGATCAGGGCCGCCTGATGGGTCTCGTCACACCAGATGAGGGAGCAGTTCTGGGCGAACTGGGTGACCGGGATCACCTCGAATTTCAACATAGAGTTCCTCTCTTGGGATGGGTCAGCAGCGCAGCGCGTTGGCATGTTGCTCGGCGAAATAGTCGAGGCAGGCCTGCTTGTCACCGCGAAACACGATGCGCTCCTGTTTGTTGCCAAGCTGATAGAGATACATGGGGTCGTAGTAACGGGTCAGCAGCAACGTGATCCAGGCCAGATGCAGCGCGGTATCTCCGCTCTTTTCCTGCTCGGTGAGAGCGGTCTGCATCAGGGCATCCAGCTCGCGGTGGGCCTGATCGCCGAGGCGGCGCTTGAGGCGAGCCAGCGCATCGGTGAGATAGGCGGCAAACAGCGGCCAACCGGCTTCCTGGCCATACATGGCTTGATAGCGCAGCCAGAGATCGTGCACGTAATCTTCACGGATCTGCTCGGCCCGATCGATCTGCGGTACATCCACTACTACCAGCGGTGCCTGACTCATGGCCTCATGGAGGGAGAGGGGCAGGCAGCAGCGGCCAATCAGCCGGCTCTCATCCTCGACCACGAAGGCCTGCTCGCCGCGATGGCGGCGTTTGAGCAGTTCGATGGCGAGGTTGTTTTCAAAGTTGATGTTGCTGGGCTGGCCGCCGGGCAGCTGGCCAAAGGAGGAGCCCCTGTGGTGGGCGTGCCCCTCCAGATCCACGGCTTGGGTCACCTGATCGAGCATATGGGTCTTGCCAGAGCCGGTCATGCCGGTCAGCACGCTCCAGTGACACTCGGCAGAGGCCTTGTCCTGGGTGTCGATCAGAAAACGGCGCAGCTCCTTGTAGCCACCGGCGACGCGGGGGCGAGTGACCCCCGCTTCAGCCAGCCACTGTTGTACGGTTTGCGAGCGCAGGCCGCCGCGAAAGCAGTAGAGCAGGGCATCGGGCTGCTGGCGCAACTGCGCCAGCCAGCCTTCGAGTCGCTCGGCACGTACTGCTCCCCCCACCAGCTTGTGTCCAAGCTCAATGGCGGCGGCCTGACCCTGCTTCTTGAAGCAGGTCCCCACCTGGGCGCGCTCATCGTCTGTCATCAAGGGCAGACTGGTCGAGCAGGGGAAGGCCCCCTCCTTGAACTCGATGGGGGCGCGCACATCAATCAACGGCACATCGCCTAAAAAAATCTGGGCGTAGTCCGTGGCCAGTGGCAATTCACTCATTGGACAATCTCGATATAGCGGGTGCCCTCAAGGGGCTTGATCTGGCCGATGGGCGAGAGCGCAAGGCCAGCTTCGCGCGCGATGGCGAGCAGCTCGGCTTCGCTCTCCTTGCTCACTGCAACCAGCAGGCCGCCGCTGGTTTGCGGATCGCACATGATGTTGCGGGTGCGATCGTCCATGGCATCGAGCTTGTGGCCGTAAGAGTCGTGGTTGCGCAGGGTCCCGCCCGGGACGCAGCCCTCGGCGAGGTAGTAATCCACCTCGTCCAGCAGCGGCAGCGCCTTGAAGTCGAGTCGGGCGCTGACATTGGATCCTTCGCACATCTCCAGCAGATGGCCCGCCAGACCAAAACCGGTCACGTCGGTCATGGCGTGAACACCCGGCAGTTCGGCAAAGCGTTGACCGATCTTGTTGAGGGTGCACATGGCGTTGGGGGCCAGTTGATCGTGTTCAGGCTTCAGCTTGCCCTTCTTCTGGGCGGTGGTGAGGATACCGATACCAAGGGGCTTGGTCAGATAGAGGGTGTCACCCACCTTGGCTGTGTCGTTCTGCTTGATGGCGTCGAGGGGCACGATACCGGTCACCGCGAGGCCGAAGATGGGCTCGGGGGCATCGATACTGTGACCACCGGCCAGCGAAATCCCCGCTTCATGGCACACCTGACGGCCACCGTCGATCACCTGCTGGGCCACTTCCGGCGCCAGGGTATTGATGGGCCAGCCGAGGATGGCGATGGCAACGATAGGCTTGCCGCCCATGGCGTAGATATCGCTGATGGCGTTGGTGGCGGCGATGCGGCCAAAGGTGAAGGGGTCATCGACGATGGGCATGAAGAAGTCGGTGGTGGAGACAATGCCCTGACCGTTGCCGATATCGACCACGGCCGCGTCATCCTTGCTGCTGTTGCCAACGATCAGGGTCGGGTCGTTGAAGCCCGGGATCTGGCTCGTGAGAATGGTGTCGAGCACCTTGGGAGAGATTTTGCAGCCACAGCCAGCACCGTGGCTGTATTGGGTCAGACGAATGGAAGACATACTTACCCCTTGTTTGTGCACCGTGTGCAGAGGCTCTGCGGGAGCCATCTTGGTCAATGCGCGGCCATCTACCGTCATGTAAAGAGCCGCAAAAATAGGTGGCCTTGGCTGCTTCTGGAAGCAGTGATGTCAGGCAGTCACGCAGGGCTGCCGGGTAGGACGGGGAAAAAGAGGCGACAGATGCGCCAACACAGCCCCGCCAAGGGCCACAGGACAGGGCATTATGCCACAAATGCCCCCTTCGGTTCGAACAGGAATTCACACAAAGCGAAGGGGATTGGCGGGTGGAAGGTAAGGGAGGAGGGCGCTGGCGTGAGCCGCTCAGTTATCGGCAGAGGGGAGAGCACTCGTGGATTTGCCCCGCAGAGGTTGGCTTAGCCTCTGCGGGGCAATCAGCTGGCGAAAGCAGATTAGCCGGCTTGCTCCAGCATCGGTTGGCGAGCCTTGCCCAAGCGGCGCAGGCGCCGTTGCAGTGGCCGCTCCAGCAGGTTGTAGCTCAACGCCGAGAGCCCGATCAGCACCGCCAGCATCAGCAAGGTTGCCACTACCCCCAGCAGCGGGTTGGTCTGGCCATACCACCACTCGGTGATCCCCGGTGCCAGATAGTGGATGAGCTCGCACCCGGTGAGCAGCACCAGCGCATGGAGCAGATAGATGGAGTAGGAGAGATCCCCCAGCCAGTTGGTGAAGCGGTTATCCAGGAGGCGCAGCAGCGGACTCTGGCGCTCCCCCTGAGCGGCACAAATCCAGATCAGCAGCACGTAGGAGCCGATCAGCAGCAGTGTCAGTGGTGGCGTCATGGTGAACTGCATCAGCGCGAAGGGCAGTACAAAGGCAACCAGCAGCGGCAGATCATGTTTCATCATGGGCAAGCCTTTCGCGGCCTTGACCCTCGGCAGCAGCCAGAGGCCGAGCACAAATTCACTCACCCCGCGCCCCACCGCCAGCGCCCCGCTGGTGACATCCAGGGTGCCGCGACTGTGCACGATAAAGGCCAGCACCGTCAGCGCCATCAGGGGGGCGAGATGGCTCCAGCGACTGCGGGTGACCGCCAGCGGAATAAGCAGCGGAAACAGCAGGTAGCTGATCCACTCTACGCTCAGCGACCAGGCGGCGAAGTTCCAGGTCAGTCCGTGGTCGGTCACCACCTGCAGCAGCAGGAAGGCGCTCGGCAACGCTTCGGCCGGGGTGAAGGGGGAGCCGAAGGGGGGCATCCCTTCCCACTCCCACATCTTGAACAAGGGGCCGGCGTAGAAGCCCACCCCATGCTGCGCCTTGTAAAGCTCCCAGCCGACCAGCAGCAGCAGGGTCACCAGATAGAGAGGGTAGACGCGGGTCAGCCGTAGCCAGAGAAAGCGGCCATAGCTCACGGTGCGGGGCGTGCGGGTGAAGGCCTCCCCATAGACATGGGCCAGCACCACGCCGCTCAAAATAAAGAACAGGTCGACCCAGAGGTAGCCATTCTCGATGAGTTGGGTGTGGCCTGCGATCGACTCCATCCACTGGGGAAAGAGCAGTAAGCGGGCATGGAACAGTACCACCATCAGGGCAGCGATGCCCCGCAGCGGCGTTAACAGCGGCAATGATTGATTCATAACGGGATCCCTTGTGATGTTCAGCTTGGCCTGACATCGACTTTTGTTGTTGTACCGTCCATCAATTCTGATAGGACGGTTGCCCCGGCTTGGTTGCCGCAGGCGGGATCACACTACGGAAAAGAGAGTCATACGGGTGTGATTTAAATCATGAATGTGCAGTTCTTGTGCAAACAAATTTAAACAAATGCAGGCGTGGGATGCAGGGAGGGAAGAGGAGGAGAGAGAACCCCAATAAAAGCAGATAGTGTGGTCATCGGAGCGAGGGTCAGGTCTATAGGCGTTAAGCAAAACAATCAGGCCCGCAAGGGGCCTGATTGATCACAAGAGGAGGGTGGTTGCCGATCAGCGGGCGCGTACCACCAGACCCTTGAGGTAGAAGCCTTCCGGATAGGCGGTACCGATAGGGTGATCAGAGGCCTGGGAGAGCAGCTCCAGGATCTGGGCATCGCGACCGGCGTCGAGCGCTGCATCGGCGACGATCTTCTGGAACAGGCTCTGCTCCATCAGGCCGGAGCAGGAGTAGGTCAAGAGCACGCCACCCGGCGCCAGCAGCTGGAACGCCAGCATGTTGATGTCCTTGTAGCCACGGCAGGCACCCAGCAGCTGGGCCTTGCTCTCGGCAAACTTGGGCGGATCCAGCACGATGACATCGAACTTCTCGCCCTTCTCGCGATATTCACGCAGCAGCTTGAACACGTCGTGACGGACAAACTGGGTGTTGCTGGTATCCAGCCCGTTCAGCTCGGCGTTCTGGCGGGCGATATCCAGCGCATTCTGGGAGAGATCGACGTTGACCACCTCTTTGGCACCGCCCTTGAGGGCATAGACGCCAAAACCGCCGGTGTAGCAGAAGCAGTTGAGGACGCGCTTGCCTTCGGTGTACTTGGCGGCAGCCTGACGGTTGTCACGCTGATCCAGATAGAAACCGGTTTTGTGGCCGTTGCGAATGTCTACCAGGATCTTGACGCCGCCATTCTCCTCGATGACGACCGGCTCGTTCGGGGTCTCGCCATAGATGACGCCAGTGCGCTCTTTCAGCCCTTCCTTTTTGCGTACTGCCACATCGGAGCGCTCATAGATGCTGCACTCAGGGTAGAGGGTACGCAGTGCTTGTGTTATCAGCTCGCGCTGGAATTCGGCACCGGCGGAGAGAATTTGGCACACCAGAAAATCGGCGTAACGGTCGATGGTCAGACCCGGCAGACCGTCGGATTCGGCAGCGCAGAGGCGATAACCGGTGAGCCCCTGACGCTTGATGAGCCCGTCACGGGACTCTTGCGCGTATTTGAGGCGACGGATGAAGAAGTCGAGATCGACGGTTTCATCCTTGTCGAAGGTCCAGACCCGGGCACGGATCTGGGAGCTGCCCGACCAAGCGCCACGAGCGAGCCATTTGCCGTCATGGGTGAGGATCTCGACGGTATCGCCGTCAATAGGGTTGCCCTGAACCCGCTCGATCCCCTTGGAGAAGATCCAGGGGTGGCGACGCAGCAGGGATTTTTCGCGGCCTTTGACGAGATAGATGGAAGCGCTCATGGATGTTTGCCAGATGGTCAAAAGAAAAGGGGCCACATTCTATGTGGCCCGCAGGTAAAACTCAAACGGCCCGGTGCATCAGCGTGCCCGAACCGGATGTGACTGACTGATCAGATCCGGATCCCCTTGAGTGCCCAGGTCAGCTCGCTGGCGGTGGCCTTGAGCCCTTGCGTGCCAGCTACTGAGGCGCTGGCAGAGGCTTCCACTTGCGCCGCTTCGTGGCGCACCTGATCCAGATTGTGGGTGATCTCGGCGGCCACCGAGCTCTGCTCTTCGCTGGAGGTGGCGATCTGGGTACTCATCTCCAGCACCGCATCGCTGTGATTGCTCAGCTTTTCGATATCGAGCCCCACCTCGCTGATCAGTTGCTGGCTGCTGGCCGCGCGACCCACGGTTTTTTCCATGATGTCGTTCAGCGCCCCGGTGCCGGCTTGCAGCTCTTCGATCATCTTCTGGATCTCGACCGTTGCCTGCTGGGTGCGGCTGGCGAGGGTACGCACTTCGTCGGCCACCACCGCAAAGCCGCGCCCCTGCTCACCGGCGCGGGCCGCTTCGATGGCGGCGTTAAGGGCCAAGAGGTTGGTTTGCTGGGAGATGGCGTTGATGACGCTTACCACCTCGTTGATGCGGTTGGCATTGTGGGTCAGGCGCTCGACCGCGCCGGAGGCATTGCCAATCTCGTCGGCCAGGGTGCGGATCGCCTCTATGGTACGGGCCACCCGGTTGGCGCCATTGGCCGCCTCTTCGCTCGATTGACGGGTCTGCTGCAGGGTGTCGTTGGCATTGCGCGCCACTTCGCGAATGGCGGCTGACATCTGTTCCATGGCGGTGGCCAGCGAATCCATGTGCTGGCGCTGGGCGCGCGCCATGTTTTCGCCTTCACTGGCGTGGTCGCGAAACTCGTCGGCGGCCATGGTCAGCGCCTCGGCAGACTCTTCGACCAGCTTGACGATCTGGTGCTGGCGATCGGTAAAGCGGTCGATGCTGCCCGCCAGGGTGGAGAACTCGTCCCGCACCGGGAAGAAGTTGAGGCGAAAGGTGAGATCGCCGTCGGCCACGGTTTGCAGCGCCTTGTTGGTGGAGTACAGGGCGCCGGAGACAAAGGTCATCATGTAGTGGATCACCAGTGCCATCAGGGCCGCCAGCGCGCCAATCATGGTGAGCGTGGTGCCCTGATCATCCCACATTGAGGACGTACTGGTGTCGAGCTCGCCGGTCACATAGCCAGCCTGACCCGCTGGTGCGGTGAAGCGGTAGCGATCGCCCTGTTGCTCGAGCCCGCTCACCCCTTGTGGCTGGATGCGCAGATCGGCTGGCAGAGTGAGCGTTGGCTGCTGGCTGACCAGTTGTGCGGTGGTCTCGACCCGCTGCTGCAACTGCTCAACCTTGAGTTTTATCTCCTGCTCGTGGCTGTTTGCCAGCAGATACCAGCTGAGAAAGGCGATGATCAGCAAGGGAAGCCAGAAGGCGATGTGGAATTTTTCACTGATGGTGAGGTGAATGAGATAGCGGTCAACCCACCGGAATTTAACTTCTTTCATAATGGAGCTGCATCCTGCAGAGATAGAGTGTCGGGCACATTATCGTCTCGGGAATTTTTTTCTTAAGCAGAAGGTGTGAGAAATGGGAGAGCAATCGTTTGTCATTCGGGTGTGGGGGCAGGTGCAAGGGGTCGGATTTCGCTATTTCACCCGCGAGCGTGCCTTGCAGCTGGGGCTGCGCGGCCATGCCTACAACCTGGAGGATGGCTCGGTGGAGATCCTCATCAGCGGGCCGACGCAGGGGGTACAGATGATGCTGGGCTGGCTGGAACATGGCCCGCGCACTGCCAGGGTGACCCGGATGGAATATGAAGAGGCGCTGCCGCCGAGCGGTCAGGGCTTTCATACCAACTGATCTGCCGGGGACATCATGACTGCTGATACGCGTGATCCCTTGCTGGCGCAGGCCCGGGTACTGGTTGCCAGCTACCGCCATGCCGCTCGCGCGGTGCGCCGTGAAGCGAGCGAGCCCCATGTCCATGGTTACCGCATCGCCGCGCGCCGCATGCAGGCGCTGCTCGCATTGTGGCGACCCGCCCTTTGTCATCCAACACTGGAACGACGGCTGCAGCGGGCCACTGGCCGACTCTCGGCCCTGCGTGATGCACAGGTTTATGCCGCGCGCTTTGGCGCGTCATCCATAGTCGTCTTGCCCAAGGTGACGGTTCCCCTTTTTTCGGGCTTGCTTGCCCGCTGGCTGGATGAATTAGAGCAAATTCCCGATACCTCAGGGCTGGCTCGTCACTACCGGCGCCACCTTGCCCGCCGCCTCGATGCTGCATTGAGCCGACTTGATGAGAACCAAGTCGGTAACGTCTCCCATCGCCAGCAGCTGCGTCGCTGGCATCATCTGCGCCTTGAGATAAAACAGGCGCGCTACGGTGCCGAGTTGCTGCTGGAGCTGGGGGCGGGGGAGGCGGAGTGGGTCAGCGCCTTTGGTCATTGGCAGGAGCAACTCGGCCAGTTGCAGGATTGGCGGCAGTGGCGGCGAGCCCTGAAAGGAAACAAGCGGCAGCGCAGAGTGAGGCAGAAACTCAAGCGCAAGATAGTGACGCGATTGCGCCGCCTCGATTACCAGCAGGCGGAACTGGTGGGGCTCAAGGTGGCGATGTTGGATAGCCCGCTCTAACCATCCTGCTGGATGCTCAATGGGAGCAATCCGCAGAGTCGCAGAGACTAAAAGAAAAAAGAGGCCCACAGGCCTCTTTTTTATCGGGTCGATGCGCTTACTTGACGCGCATACCTGGCTGGGCGCCTTCCTGCGGCTCCAGGATCCAGAGATCCTTGCCGCCCGGGCCTGCAGCCAGCACCATGCCTTCGGACATGCCGAAACGCATTTTGCGCGGCGCCAGGTTGGCTACCATCACGGTCAGCTTGCCTTCCAGATCTTCCGGGTTGTAGGCGGACTTGATGCCGGCAAACACCTGACGGGTCTCGCCGCCGATATCCAGTTGCAGCTTGAGCAGCTTCTCGGCCTCCGGTACCGCTTCGGCCTTCTTGATCAGCGCCACGCGCAGGTCAATCTTGGCGAAGTCGTCATAGGTGATGGTTTCGCTGATGGGGTCATCAGCCAGCGGGCCGCTCACTTTCGGTGCCTGCTCCTTGGCCAAGTCTTCTTTGGATGCGTCGATCATGGCTTCGATCTTGGCCGGCTCGATGCGGGAGAAGAGGGCCTTGAACGGCGCAACGGTGTGATCGACCAGCGGCATTTCGATGCCATCCCAACTGAGGGTCTCGGCCAGGAAGGCTTCGGCACGCTCGGCCAGCAGCGGCATGACGGGCTTGAGGTAGGCCATCAGTACGCGGAACAGGTTGATGCCGACCGAGCAGACCGCTTGCAGCTCGGCATCTGCCCCTTCCTGCTTGGCGATGACCCAGGGAGCCTTGTCGTCCACATAGCGGTTGGCCTTGTCGGCCAGCGCCATGATTTCGCGGATGGCACGGCTGAACTCGCGGCTCTCATAAGCCTCGGCGATGGCAGTACGGGCGTTGGCGAACTCGGCGTAGAGCTCGGGTTCGGCGCAAGTTGCTGCCAGCTTGCCGCCAAAACGCTTGGCGATAAAGCCGGCGTTGCGGGAGGCGAGGTTGACCAGCTTGTTGACCACGTCAGCGTTGACGCGCTGCACGAAATCTTCGAGGTTCAAGTCCAGATCGTCGATGCGGCTGTTGAGCTTGGCGGCGTAGTAGTAACGCAGGCACTCCGGATCCAGGTGGTTCAGGTAGGTGGATGCCTTGATGAAGGTGCCTTTGGACTTGGACATCTTGGCACCGTTGACGGTCACATAGCCGTGCACGTTGACCTTGGTCGGTTTGCGGAAGTTGGCACCTTCCAGCATGGACGGCCAGAACAGACAGTGGAAGTAGGCGATGTCCTTGCCGATGAAGTGGTAGAGCTCGGCGTCGGAGTCCGCTTTCCAGTAACTGTCAAAGTCGATGTCGCCACGCTTGTTGCACAGGTTCTTGAAAGAAGCCATGTAACCGATAGGGGCATCGAGCCAGACGTAGAAGTACTTGCCCGGGGCGCCCGGAATTTCGAAACCGAAGTAGGGGGCGTCACGGGTGATGTCCCACTGCTGCAGGCCGCTCTCGAACCACTCCTGCATCTTGTTGGCCATCTCTTCCTGAATGGCGCCGGAGCCGCGTACCCACTCTGCCAGCCATTTTTCAAACTGCGGCAGGTCGAAGAAGAAGTGCTCGGAGTCTTTCATCACCGGAGTGGCACCGGAGACGGCAGATTTCGGATCGATCAGCTCAGTCGGGCTGTAGGTGGCGCCGCAGCTGTCACAGTTGTCGCCATACTGCTCCGGAGACTTGCACTTGGGGCAGGTACCCTTGACGAAACGGTCCGGCAGGAACATCGATTTTTCCGGATCGAACAGCTGGGAGATGGTGCGGCTCTTGATAAAGCCACCATTTTTCAGGCGGCCGTAGATCAGCTCCGCCAGCTCGCGGTTTTCGTCGCTGTGGGTGGAGTGATAGTTGTCAAAGCTGATGTTGAACCCGGCGAAATCGGCCTGGTGCTCCTTGGAGACCGCAGCAATCATCTCTTCCGGGGTGATCCCCATCTGCTGTGCCTTGAGCATGATCGGGGTGCCGTGGGCATCATCGGCACAGATGAAGTGCACCTGATGACCGCGCATTCGCTGATAACGAACCCAGATATCGGCCTGGATATGTTCCAGCATGTGGCCAAGGTGAATGGAGCCATTGGCATAGGGGAGGGCGCAGGTTACCAGCATTTTACGAGGATCAGTTGCCATATTACGTTCTTGATGTGCTTGTTGGGATGATAGAGTGCCGTGCATGTTACCCGAATTGGGGGTAGCCTGCCTAGGGTTGTGGCTGTGCCGAGCTTGGCCGGATACACCATCTGTACCGCAGGCAAGCCACTGATTTGTGTGCGGTAACCGTTCACCTCAAGATAATGACAAGATAATGAGGAGTTAATGGTGATTGATTCAGTAAAACAGATCCTCGCCGAATTTAAGCCGGCAGGCTGGAGCAAGGATCTGGTCGGTGCCGGATTTGTGCTCGATGTCGTCAGCAAGGATCAAAGTCTCTCTATCCGTCTGGTGTTGCCCTTTGCCGCACTGTCGCTGCTCGATACCCTCAAGGAGGAGTTCGACGCCAGATTGCGCGCTGCCACCGGCGCCTCCCGTATCGACTGGGCACTGGAGATCGATGTTGCCAGTATGCCGCGGGCGCAGGGGCTTAATGCCGTGCAGGGGATCCGCAACATCATCGTCGTTGCTTCCGGCAAGGGGGGGGTGGGCAAATCCACCACGGCTGTCAATCTGGCACTGGCGCTGCAAAAAGAGGGGGCGCGGGTCGCCATTCTTGATGCCGATATCTATGGCCCCTCCATCCCCACCATGATGGGCACCCTCAAGGAGCGCCCGGTCAGTCATGACGGCAAGCTGATGGAGCCGGTGATGGCCTGCGGCCTCAAGAGCAACAGCATCGGCTATCTGGTCTCCGAGCAGGATGCCACCATCTGGCGCGGCCCGATGGCGAGCAAGGCGTTGGCGCAGATCCTCCACGAGACCCGCTGGGGCGAGGTGGATTATCTGGTGGTCGACATGCCGCCGGGCACCGGTGATATCCAGCTCACCATGGCGCAGCAGGTTCCCACTTCGGCGGCGGTCATCGTCACCACCCCGCAAGATGTGGCGTTGGCCGATGCCCGCAAGGGGATAGCCATGTTCCACAAGGTCAATGTGCCGGTACTCGGCATCATCGAGAACATGAGCTACCACGTCTGCAGCGCCTGTGGCCACCATGAGCCGCTGTTCGGTACCGGTGGCGGCCAGAAGATGGCAGAGCAGTATCAAGTGGCACTGCTTGGTCAGCTGCCGCTGCACATCGACATCCGCCAGCATATGGATGATGGTTGCCCGACTGTCTTCAGTTCGCCGGAAGGCAGCCTGGCTCAGGCTTATTTGAAGCTGGCGCGCAGGGTGGGGGCTGAGCTCTTTTTCAGCGCAAAACCGATTGCGACCCCGCTTTACACTGTCGCGCTGGATGAATAATCAGCTGTCGGTCACCTGAAGGGGATTTGAGGGTGGGCATGACCCACCCTTTTTTATATAATGGATCGGTTTAAACCATCCCCACTGCTCTTCTCTTTTAGGTATTTGTCATGTCTGATACTCAACATTCGTGTGTGATCATCGGTATTGCGGGCGCATCTGCGTCTGGCAAAAGTCTTATCGCCCAGACCATTTATGAAGAGCTGGTGGCCGAACTGGGCGCAGGTCAGATTGGTGTGATCACCGAAGATTGCTACTACCGTGATCAGACCCACCTGACCATGGAAGAACGGGTAAAAACCAACTATGACCACCCCAACGCGCTGGATCACGACCTGCTGGTACAGCACCTGAGCCAGCTGGTCAAAGGTGATGCGGTCGCCATTCCCCAGTACTCCTACACCGAACATACCCGGATGAGCGAAGTAACCCCGTTTGCGCCGCGCCGGGTGATTATTCTGGAAGGGATCCTGCTGCTGACCGACAGCCGTCTGCGGGATCTGATGGATGCCTCCATCTTTATGGATACCCCGCTCGATATCTGCCTTCTTCGCCGACTTGTGCGTGATGTGCAGGAGCGTGGCCGGACCATGGACTCCGTGCTCAAGCAGTATCAGAAGACGGTGCGTCCGATGTTCCTGCAGTTTATCGAGCCGTCCAAACAGTATGCCGATGTGATCGTGCCCCGTGGTGGCAAGAACCGCATCGCCATCGACATGCTCAAGGCGCGTATTCGTCACATGTTGATTGGTTAAGATGAAACAAGCCGGGTGATGCCCGGCTTTTTTAAAAGCACAATTTGTCAGGAGAGTCGCCCAATGCGTCTGTGTGATACCGATATTGAACGCCATCTGGATGAAGGCAAGATCGTCATTGAGCCACGGCCCGGGGTAGAGCGGATCAGTGGTGTCAGTGTCGATGTGCTGCTGGGTAACGAGTTTCGGGTATTTCGCGATCATACCGCTCCCTATATCGATCTGAGCGGCCCGAGCAGCGAGATGGCCGATGCCATCGATCGGGTAATGAGCGACGAGATCCACATCCCGGATGGTGAAGCCTTCTATCTGCACCCGGGTCAGCTGGCGTTGGCCGTGACCTATGAATCAGTCACCCTGCCGGCAGATATCGTCGGCTGGCTGGATGGCCGCTCTTCATTGGCGCGGCTGGGTCTGATGGTGCACGTGACCGCGCACCGCATCGATCCGGGTTGGTCCGGTCGCATCGTGCTGGAGTTCTACAACGGCGGCAAACTGCCGCTGGCGTTGCGCCCCAAGATGAAGATCGGCGCCTTGAACTTCGAGATGCTCTCCGGTGTCGCGGCACGTCCCTACAACAAGCGGGAAAATGCCAAGTACAAGAGCCAGCAGGGGGCTGTCGCCAGCCGTATCAACCAGGATTGATGCTGCCCGCAGGCATGATTGAAAACGAGGAGCACGCTGTGGCTCCTCTTTTTTTGGTTATGTTACAGGCGAGCGGGCGCTGTGAAGATACGGATGGCTCCTGGCTGGTCGGATGAGAATGGTTGGCAAACGATATTTTTATGCTTTTTTATGCCTGGTGGGGGTGAAAAAGGGGGCTGAAATGGACGTTTGTTGGCTGAATTGTCAGCAACTTTGTTGTTTGCTGGCAACAATTGCTCGCTTTAATTAATCTCTGGCAAGCCGCATGGTTACTGGCTGTAAGATATTTTTTACCAAAAAGCTCTTTTTTTTTATGGCTGAAATATTTCACGGATAGCTATGGTGTTGGCCGCCATCTGGCATAATCCGCCGCAACTCATAAACAGGCTTTTTTTTATGTTTGAAATGTTTAGTGGTTTGGGTTTGTGGTGGTCAATCGGTTTGGTATTGGCCGTTTTTTTTGTGCTTGCCTATGAATTCATCAATGGCTTTCACGATACCGCCAACGCGGTAGCAACGGTTATCTACACCAAAGCGATGCCCGCTCACCTGGCGGTTGTGGCTTCAGGGATCTTCAACTTTTTCGGTGTCATGTTTGGCGGTCTGGGTGTGGCCTATGCCATCGTCCATCTGCTGCCCATCGACCTGCTGCTTGGGATGGATTCCACCCAAGGGTTGATCATGGTCTTCTCGCTGCTCTTTTCCGCCATCGTGTGGAATCTGGGTACCTGGTTCTTCGGGATACCGGCCTCCAGCTCACATACCTTGATCGGTTCCATTCTGGGGGTTGGCGGTGCCTATGCCTGGATCAGCCACAAGCCGGTGACTGAAGGGATCAACGTGAGCAAGGCGATTGACATCATGCTCTCCCTGATCATCTCCCCCACCATCGGTTTCATCGTGGCAGCGCTGCTGCTGCTGGTTATGAAACGAATCTGGACCAGCAACAAGATCCACAAGACCCCGGAAGAGCGTCAACTTGTTGATGGCAAGAAGCACCCGCCATTCTGGGCTCGCCTCACTCTGGTTGCTTCTGCGATGGGTGTCAGCTTTGTGCACGGCTCCAACGATGGCCAGAAGGGTATCGGTCTGGTCATGCTGGTACTCATCTGCATGGCGCCAGCCTACTTCGCGCTGGACATGAATAGCCGCTCTTACGATCTGGACCGTACCCAGGATGCCAACCAGCGCATCATGGAAATCTACAAGCGCAATCAGGATGCGGTGAGTGGTGTTATCAATTTCAACTCAGCTTCTACTGTGCAAGAAGAGCTGATGACTCACTGTTCCGCAGACAGCGTGCTGCAGGCAATGAACACTCTGGATTCCCGTCTTGGTGCTGTACGTACCTATGAAGAGATGAGCCTGACCGATCGCCGTGAAGTGCGTCGTCTGCTGCTCTGTATCGATGATACTGCTCGCAAGGTAGCCAAGCTGCCACTGCCAGCGAAGGAGCTGACCGACTTGGCCAAATGGCGCAAGGATCTGACCGCGACCGCTGAATATGCTCCGACCTGGGTTATCGTCTCCATCGCACTGGCGCTGGGTTGCGGTACCATGGTGGGCTGGCGTCGTATCGTCCATACCGTGGGCGAGAAGATCGGTACCACTGGCATGACCTACAGTCAGGGCATCGCTGCCCAGATCACTGCGGCTACTTCAATCGGTGTGGCTAGTTTGACCGGCATGCCGGTATCCACCACCCATATCCTCTCCTCTGCGGTAGCGGGTACCATGGTGGCCAACAAATCAGGCCTGCAAAGCCAGACCATCAAGACCATCCTGATGGCATGGGTGCTGACCCTGCCGCTGACCATGCTGCTCTCTGGTGGCCTGTTCATCATCAGTCACCATCTGTTCTCATGATGTTTTCAAACACTTATATATCAAAGGGCCTTCGGGCCCTTTTTTATTTCGACATGAGTTCCATACCCTTTTTTCCCTATCGATTAGGACCTGTAGCACCTTGCTAATTCAGATTGATATTATGTAGAGCGACTACTAACAAGTAGGGTGGGGGAGGGATATCTCGTTCTTGGTACAAGCAAAAAGCCACACAGTGTTGCTCTTTGTTTGTTAGATACAACCCTGCTCGGTGTTTATCGCAGCTCGCGTTATCCTGCGATATCCGGTCAATAGATAGTCTTTCGTCCTTAGACATGAGCAAGAGAGCCGTAGCCAAGCGCTTTCCAATCAGCATCAGTGTTTTCTATTCACAGGAACCTGGGTTATTTGGTTGGTACATGTAATTAGCAGAGGGGAAGGATAACAGTATTTCCAGCCAGAAAACTACCGCTACAAAATATACGACTACATGATGCCGCATTTGCAGCGTTGTGAACCTGAGAATAGGATTTAGCTCAACCTGTAACGCTATAACTGATGTAAGTCGGATTGTGGTTTTATGTGGAGCGGACTTAATCTGGATAGTGGATAGATTCCTGATATCTAAATAACATTGACTGTTCAAGCTGTAATCAGCGACTCGGCAAAAATGAGTCGGAACTAGAACGAGAGATGTACTATTAGGCGCATGACCAATGAGTTTTGTATGCCAACAAACTAGTTTGTAACTTCAGCTTTTGTGGCCATATTTCGAATAAATAGTATTCAAGTAGAAAACTTAGTAAGTCTTTAGGTTTAAGGGAATAAACCAAGAACTGATAATTACGTGAATATCGCCCATAAAAAAGAGCCACACAATGTGTGGCTCTTTGCTTGTTCCAACAACAGAACTATTAAGGACGACCTGCCGGGCAGGAAGCTACATTGACTGCTGCGGTACTACCACCGTGACGGCCAGAGCTAACTACTTCACCACGAACCAGAGGCGGGTAGTCCACCGGTTCACGAGCTGGCAGGGCAGGGGCTTCGGCAGGGGTTGCCATCGGCGCAGATGCCTTGCGAGCTCGGGCCAACAGACCTGCACCGTGCTTAACCTGTTTGGTAACGGTTACGGGAGTCTCTTCAGCTACAACTTTTACCGGCTCTTCAGCAACAAGGTCTGCAGTTACTGCTTCGGTGACCTCAACTGCTTCAACTGCGGCTACCGGAGCTTCGGCAATAACTTCAGCCGGCTGTTCAGCTTGTGCAATCTCAACCTGAGTAGCTTCAACGACTACTGCGGCCGCGGGTGCTGCCACTTCAACAGCTTCAATGACAGGTGTTGCTGTAACTTCGGTCTGTACTGCATGAGCCTGTTCAGCTGACTCCTCAGCAACAGCTTCGACAACCACATGTTCGGTCAGTGCAGCAGAGGCTTGCAGGGCTGCAGCGACAGCTTCAGCGCTCGGGATGGTGACAACAGGCACTACCGGCTCTTCAACCTGCGCTTTGGCGATATCTGCCTGGGCGGCGGTAGTCAGAGTCGGTTCAACTTGCTGCTCTTCATCACGCTGGCTACGCGCTTCTTCATTAATGCGCTTGCGACGTTGGCCTTCGATACGCTGGCTGCGCGGAGTGCGGCGGGAACGGCGCTGACCTTCGGCCTGCTCGTCCTGGTCGCCAGTCTCAACAGCTGCAACCTGAACCTCTTCCACTACAGGCAGGGCAGGGGTGTCGCTCGCAGCAACATCAACGCGGATCTGCTTGCGCAGCTGACGACGTTCGCGGCGCTCAGCCACTTTCTGCTCTTTCTCCTGACGCGGTTCGATGGCATCAACGGCTTCCACCGCGTCAACGACGACCTCGGCACGAGGCTCACGGGGGGAGCGTGGCTCACGAGCCGGGCGTGGAGCACGGGGTTCACGTTCTTGACGCGCTTCGCGGGGTTCACGCTCCATCCGCTGTTCAGTGCGAACTTCACGTTCCTGACGGGGCTCGCGCTCTTTACGCGGACGGCGATTGCGGTTTTCACCACCTTCGCGGTTGCCATTTTCACGCTTCTCGCCAGCTTCCGCGTTGTTGCGATTGCCACGGTTGTCGTCACGACGAGGACGCTGACCACGGCCACGACCTTCTTCGCGCTGATGACGCTGACCCTCTTCCTTGCGTGCTTCACGAGTAGCCGGTTTATCAGCCGGAGCTTTTACTTCGGCAGGGGTTGCATCGCTGCTGAACAGGCCGGTAATACCTTTGATCAGCTTGCTGAAGAAACCTGCTTCGGCAGGTGCAGCGGCAATGGCCGGGGCTGTCTGCTGCTGTGCTGCAACTGGCGCGGGTTGAGTCGGCTGGGCAAAGCCTTGCAGCAGCGGCTGCTCACGCTCGATCACCTGAGCTTGCTTCGGCTGGTAGACCGGCTTGGCAATCTCGGTTTTCAGCTCATAGCTGGCCGCTTCCGGGATCTCGTTCTGACGAATGCGGGTCACTTCGTAGTGCGGGGTTTCCAGATGCTGGTTCGGAATGATGTAAACACGGACATCATTGCGCTGTTCCAGACTGGCGATGGCAGCACGCTTCTCGTTAAGCAGATAAGCGGCAACATCCACCGGCACTTGGCCGTGAACCTGCTCGGTGTTGTCCTTCATGGCCTCTTCTTCGATGAGACGCAGGATGGACAGGGCGAGAGATTCGTTGTCACGGATCACGCCTTGACCCTGGCAACGGGGGCAGATATGGCTGCTGGATTCGTTGAGGGAGGGACGCAGACGTTGGCGAGACATCTCCAGCAGACCGAAACGGGAGATCCGGCCCAGCTGGATGCGGGCGCGATCCTGATGAACCGCTTCACGCAGACGGTTTTCCACTTCGCGCTGATGGCGAACCGGCGTCATGTCGATGAAGTCGATAACGATCAGACCGCCCAGGTCGCGCAGACGCAATTGACGGGCAATTTCGTCGGCCGCTTCCAAGTTGGTTTGCAGCGCAGTCTCTTCGATATCACCGCCCTTGGTGGCGCGGGAGGAGTTGATATCGATGGAGGTCAGCGCTTCGGTCGGATCGATAACGATGCTGCCGCCGGAGGGGAGGCGCACTTCACGCTGGAAGGCCGATTCGATCTGGCTCTCAATCTGGAAGTGGTTGAACAGGGCAACTTCACCCTTGTACAGCTTCACACGGTTGAGGAAATCGGGACGTACCAGCTCGATATGGGCCTTGGCACGTTCGAAAATCACCGGATTGTCGATCAGGATCTCGCCCACATCGCGACGCAGATAGTCACGGATGGCACGCACGATGACGTTGCTTTCCTGGTGGATCAGCACCGGCGCAGCGCGCTCCTGGGAGGCCTTGTGGATGGAGTCCCAGTGGTTGAGCAGCACGTTCAGATCCCACTCCAGCTCTTCCGGAGACTTGCCCACACCGGCGGTGCGTACGATCAGGCCCATGCCTTCCGGCACGGTCAATCCACTCAGGGCTTCTTTCAGTTCAGTCCGCTCATCACCCTCGATGCGGCGGGAGATACCACCGGCACGGGGGTTGTTGGGCATCAGTACCAGGTAGCTACCTGCCAGGCTGATAAAGGTGGTGAGGGCTGCACCCTTGGTGCCACGCTCTTCCTTGTCGATCTGGACGATAACTTCCTGACCTTCACGGACCACTTCTTTGATGTTGGGACGACCCTGATAGGAGTAACCGGAGGGGAAGTAATTGCGGGCGATCTCCTTCAACGGCAGGAAACCGTGGCGCTCGGCGCCGTAGTCGACAAAAGCAGCTTCAAGGCTGGGTTCTACGCGGGTGATCTTACCCTTGTAAATGTTCGCTTTCTTCTGCTCGTGTCCCGGACTTTCAATATCCAGATCGTAGAGCTGTTGTCCGTCAACCAGCGCTACGCGCAACTCTTCTTCTTGAGTTGCGTTGATAAGCATTCTTTTCATTGAGTTCTCATTATTGTGTCATTTTGATTTCCTCCATCTGGGTCCTGCCAGCGCCGGCCTCGGGTCTTCAGCATACTGTGGCAACCTCCCGGTTGGGGTATGCATGAGGCGCAAACTAAGGGCGTTCTGGTCATCTTTTCTCGAGAAGAGATGAATAAGGATGCCGAAATGGAGACAAATAAACGGTGATGTTTGTGTTCTCCATGCGTTGTACCTCGCACCCGGGAACCGTCATGTTCTTCTAGACACGGTGTATCGGGATTGGGTGGCATACTTTTTGGCCACTTAGTACAAGGCTTGAACACAATGACAAAACCTTGTTTATTATCCCATTTAAACCTCTTTTATAGCAAGGCGCCATTTTTCAACAAACCAGCAGCCAAGGGGCGCTGGCAGTGGTAAAATCCGCGCCATGACACAGATACATCAACAAGTGCAGCTGCTCACCATCGAAGCTGAGCATGACGGGCAGCGCATCGACAATTTTCTCAAGACTCAGCTAAAGGGCGTCCCCAAGAGCCTGATCTATCGCATCCTTCGCAAAGGTGAAGTGCGAGTAAACAAAAAGCGCATCAAACCGGAGTACAAACTCTGCGCAGGCGATGAGGTGCGGGTTCCTCCCGTACGCGTTGCCGAGAAGAATGAGCTGCCTTCAGCAAATCTGGGCGTTATCCAGCGTCTGGAGAGCCAGATCCTGTTCGAAGACGATGCAATGATCGTACTGAACAAGCCCTCCGGCATGGCAGTACACGGTGGCAGCGGCCTGAGCTTTGGCGTTATCGAGGGGTTGCGCGCCCTGCGTCCGGAAGCTCGGTTCCTCGAACTGGTTCATCGACTGGATCGCGACACCTCCGGCGTGTTGCTAGTTGCCAAAAAACGCAGCGCCCTGCGCAGCCTGCATGAGCAGTTGCGGGTCAAGACCATGCGCAAGCAATATCTGGCGCTGGTGCGCGGCAAATGGCAGGCTCACGTCAAGGTGGTCAATGCACCTCTGCGCAAAAACGATCTGCAGTCTGGCGAACGGGTGGTACGGGTCAGCGCTGATGGCAAACCCTCCGAAACCCGTTTCCGTATCGTACGTCAATTTGCCGAAGCGACCCTGGTCGAGTGCAGCCCTATCACCGGTCGTACTCACCAGATCCGGGTGCACACCTTGCATGCCGGTCACCCGATTGCGTGTGATGATAAATATGGTGAAGCAGCGTTTGACGAGAAAATGCGCAGCCAAGGGCTGAAACGGCTCTTTTTGCATGCCTGGAAGCTCAGCTTCACCCATCCGGCCGATGGTCGCGAGATGCAGGTAGAAGCGCCGCTGGCACCTGAACTCGACAACTTCCTCAACGGCTTGCCACGCTGATGCAGGATATCCGGCTCGCCATTTTCGATTGGGACGGTACCCTGATGGATTCGGTGGGCCGGATTGTTGCCTGTGTGCAGGGGGCCGCCAGAGATTGTGAGCTGGCGGTACCAGCACCAGCCCAGATCCGGCAGATCATCGGATTGAGCCTTGATGTTGCCATGTCCCGCCTGTTCCTTTTACGTAGCGACAGTGGCACCGCCATTGATGAGTGCCAGATTGCCACACTCATCGATCGCTATCGTCATCATTATCTGCACGACACTACCCCCAGTCCGCTGTTTGCCGGGGCAGGGAAGCTGCTACATGACTGGCGGTCACGAGGGCTGCACCTGGCCGTCGCGACCGGTAAATCACGCCGTGGGCTGGATCGGGTATTGGATGAGACCGGGCTGCGCCCGTTGTTTATGACCAGTCGTGGGGCTGATGAGGCACGCTCCAAGCCTGATCCGCTGATGCTTGAGCAAATCCTAGACGAACTGGGGCTTTCACCCCGTCAGGCCGTAATGATTGGCGACTCTGTTCACGATATGGCGATGGCCGAGGCAATCGCCATGCCGCGCATTGGCGTCACTTGGGGGGTGGATAGTCATGATGCCCTCAGTCGTTACGGGCCAGTGGCAGTGGTTGACTCTATGACGGTTCTTCGCGCGCTGTTGTAGACGCCTCTCTTTGAGAGACATCAATCTGATTGATAAAATCCCGGTCAATTGGCCGGGCTTTTTATATCTTCTAGCTCATCTATTTGCCCACCATCAGGGCAGGGCGATGCCGTGGCACTCCAGCAGTTCGATCAGGCCGATCAGCGGCAGACCGATCAAGGCGTTAGGATCGCGCCCTTCCAGCCCTTTGAACAGCACGATCCCCATCCCTTCGCATTTGAAGCTGCCAGCACAATCGAGGGGCAGTTCAGCCTCTACATAGCGGCGAATGGCGGATTCGTCGAGATCGCGAAAGTGAACCGTAAACGGTTCAATCAATTGATGAATCTCATTGGTTGCAGCGTTAAGTACGCACAGGCCGGTGTAAAAGATGACGCTGCGCCCTTGAGCCGCCATCAGCTGCGCGATGGCATTGTCTATGGTGCCCGGCTTGCCGAGGATGCGGCCATCGCAGACACACACCTGATCAGAGCCAATGATCAGCCCGTGATCACGACTATTTGCAATGGCCAGGGCCTTTGCCCGGGCAAGTCTGGCCACCAGCTCCTGAGCGGATTCATCTGCCAGCGGTCGTTCGTCTACGTCGGGAGCTGCACATTCAAAGGGGAGGCCAAGCTTCTCCAGCAGGGCTTTGCGATAGCGAGAAGTTGAGGCGAGGATAAGATTCTGTGGCATAATCCGAATACCGATGAAAGCAAGTACCGGCATTCTAGGGACTTGTGGCGTTAAAATCATCGGCGGTAAGGACTTTTTCCTTTGACTATCAGTTGTTGGACCTATATTATTCGCGCCCTATGCAAAAGGTGAAGTTGCCCGTTAAGGTTGATCCAGTCCGTAGTGCCTTGAAGCTGCTCGACTATGTCGGGATAGTGGAAAAGTCGCAGATGCCCAGGCTGGAGGAATCAACCGCTGGCTTGCAGAGTGATATCGATGTATCACTGCACTTTGGCAAAGATGTCCAGAAGTTGACCGTTATGAAAGGCACTGCCCATGCCAAGGTTGACCTGGTTTGCCAACGTTGCGGAGAGACATTCGAGCACCTCTGCGAAGCTGAATTTATCTACACTCCGCTGTTCGAAAGAACAAACGAGGAAGAACTGCCGGAAGCTTATGAGCCCATTGAGTTGGACGAAAACGGCGAGATGGATCTTCATCAAATCCTGGAGGATGAACTCATCCTCTCGTTGCCTCAAGTCGCAATGCATCCTTTGGATGCCTGCCCGAGAGGAAACATGGATATGACTTGGGGTGAAATCGAACCTGCTGATGAGCGGCCGAATCCCTTTGCAGTTCTTGAAGAGCTTAAACGTAAGTGAATTTAGGAGTTAGCCTACAATGGCCGTACAACAGAACCGTAAAACCCGTGCCAAGCGTGGCATGCGTCGTTCCCACGATGCGCTGACCACCGCTGCCCTGACTGTTGATCAGACCAGTGGCGAAATCCATCGTCGTCACCACGTGACTGCCGATGGTTTCTACCGCGGTAAAAAGGTAATCGCTTAAGGATTGCCTTTGTCTACGCAAACTGTCGCGCTAGACATCATGGGGGGAGATATTGGCCCCTCGGAAACAGTGCCTGCCGCCGTGCAGGCACTGTCTCTTTTACCCCAGCTAAAACTGATCTTGGTCGGTGACCAACATCAGACATCCTCTCTGCTGCAGCAACATGGCTTGCTGAATCATCCTCGCGTTCGTTTCGTACATGCATCCCAGGTGGTTGGCATGGGCGATAAACCGATCGTGGCGCTGCGTACTCTGAAAGACTCCTCCATGCGGGTGGTTCTCAATCTGGTGAAAGCCGGTGAGGCCGATGCCTGCGTGAGCGCCGGCAATACCGGTGCGTTGATGGCGATGGCCAAGTGCGTGCTCAAATCTCTGCCCGGAGTCGATCGGCCGGCACTTATCAAGGCGCTGCCGACATTGAGCGGCAAACGTACCGTCATGCTGGATCTTGGTGCCAACGTCAGCTGTGATGCGGATACCCTACTGCAGTTTGCGGTGATGGGCGCCGTCGTTGCCGAGAAAGTCGAAGGCATCGCTTCTCCTCGTGTTGCCTTGCTCAACATCGGGGAAGAGGAGATCAAGGGTAACGATCTGGTGCGTCACAGTGCCGAATTGTTGCGCCAGTGCAACGCGCTCAACTATGTCGGTTTCATTGAAGGGGATCGCATCTTCAGCGGCGAGTGCGATGTGATCGTCTGCGACGGTTTTGTTGGTAATGTCGCCCTCAAAACGGCCGAGGGGGTAGTCAGGATGATGGCTCAGCTGGCGGGATATCCCCGCAAGAAGCGCACTTTTCTTGGCAGGATCGCCGGTTTTATGTTCAAACGGCGTTTTTCATACCTGAACCCCGACCAGTATAACGGGGCAAGTCTGTTAGGATTGCGCGGCATTGTGGTAAAAAGTCATGGGCGAGCCGAGCGGCGCGCCCTGTGTAATGCGATCCTGCTGGCCGCACAAGAGGCCAAACATCAACTTCCACTGCAAATAGCAGATCGCCTTGAAGCTGTCTTTTCCGACAGGGACCTATAAGAACTCTATGCATAGCAAAATTCTGGGTACTGGCAGCTACCTGCCGAGTTCAGTGCGTACCAACGCCGATCTCGAGCAGATGGTTGAGACCAGTGACGAGTGGATCGTGGAACGCACCGGGATCCGTGAGCGCCGCATTGCCGGTGCTGATGAGACCGTTGCCACCCTCTCTTACCAGGCCGCCCTGCGGGCCCTGGATGCCGCAGGCCTGACCGCGGCCGATCTCGACATGATTGTGCTGGCCACCACCAGCGCAGAAAACGCCTTCCCGGCAGCTGCTTGCGAACTGCAAGGGCTATTGGGTGTACAGGGGATCCCTGCCTTTGATGTGGCGGCAGCCTGCGCCGGTTTCACCTATGCGCTCTCCATTGCCGATCAGTTCGTCAAATCCGGCGCTGCCCGCCATGTGCTGGTCGTCGGGGCCGATGTGTTGTCGCGCATGTGCGATCCGGAAGATCGCGGCACCATCATTATTTTTGGTGATGGGGCAGGTGCCGTGGTGATTGGCGCCAGCGAAACACCGGGCATTCTCTCCACTCATCTTCATGCCGATGGCCGTTATGGCGATCTGCTCAAGCTGCCGCAACCCCGTCGCGGTATGCCGGGCGCCGAACTCGAAGCCTACATGTACATGAAGGGCAACGATGTGTTCAAAGTGGCGGTCACCCGTCTGAGCGAGATCGTGACCGAGACGCTGGCAGCTGCTGGTCTCGAGCCGAGCGAGCTCGACTGGCTGGTGCCTCATCAGGCCAACTTCCGCATCATCAGCGCCACAGCCAAGAAACTCGGTATGGGCCTCGACAAAGTGGTGTTGACCCTCGACAAGCACGGCAACACCTCTGCTGCATCCGTACCTATCGCCTTCGATGAAGGGGTGCGGGATGGCCGGATCAAACCGGGCCAGCTGGTCTTGCTGGAAGCCTTCGGCGGCGGTTTTGCCTGGGGCTCGGCGCTGGTTCGCCTCTGATCCAAAGCGGGATGAGCGAGTACTGTCATCCCGCAACGATTTCATTTTTGCTTATCTAAAAGGAATCAATGATGACCCAATTTGCCATTGCCTTCCCGGGACAAGGCTCCCAAACCGTGGGCATGCTGGCCGAACTGGCCGAGCAACATGCCGTGATCAAGGAGACCTTCGCCGAGGCGAGCCAGGTGCTGGGTTATGACCTGTTTGCCCTGGTAATGAATGGTCCGGCCGAAGAGCTGAACAAAACCTGGCGCACTCAGCCCGCGCTGCTGACTGCCTCTGTCGCCCTGTGGCGCCTGTGGCAACAGCAGGGTGGGGCAACGCCTTCCGTCATGGCTGGTCACAGCCTGGGTGAGTATTCCGCTCTGGTTTGCAGCGGTGCGCTGGCCTTTACCGATGCCGTCAAACTGGTCGAGCTGCGTGGTCTGGCCATGCAGGAAGCGGTACCGGAAGGTACTGGTGCCATGGCTGCCATCATCGGTCTGGATAACGAATCCATCGCCGCCAACTGCGAAAAAGCAGCGCAAGGGCAGGTGGTCTCTCCGGTCAACTTCAACTCCCCGGGCCAGGTGGTCATCGCTGGTCACAAAGAGGCCGTCGAGCGCGCCAACGTGCTGATGAAAGAGTCGGGTGCCAAGCGTGCGCTGCCGCTGCCGGTCTCCGTGCCGTCTCACTGCGCCCTGATGAAACCTGCCGCAGAAAAACTGGCAGCTGCGCTGGACGGGATCGAGATCAAGGTTCCTGCCATCGCGGTCATCAATAATGTCGACGTATCCTGTGAACAGGATCCGGCCGCCATCAAGCAAGCGCTGGTGCGTCAGCTGTTCAGCCCGGTGCGTTGGACCGAGACTGTCGAGCGGATGGCCAATGAGGGCGTTACCCTCGAAATCGAGATGGGACCGGGCAAAGTATTGACCGGGCTCGCCAAGCGCATCGACAAGCGCGTGGAAGGTATTCACGCCAACGATGCTGCCTCTTTCGAGCTGGCGCTGGCCCAGATCAAGTAAACAGGAGCAAGTAATGAGCTTTACCGATAAGGTTGTGTTGGTGACTGGTGCCAGTCGTGGCATCGGCCGTGCGATTGCCGAAACTTTTGCGGCCCGTGGCGCCAAGGTAGTCGGCACTGCGACCAGCGAGAGCGGTGCAGAGGCGATCAGCGCCTATCTGGGTGAGCAGGGTTGCGGCATGGCACTGAACGTGACCAGCCAGGAATCCATCGAAGCCATTTTCGCTGCCATCAAGGCGCGTTTTGGTGACATCGACATCCTGATCAACAACGCCGGTATCACCCGCGACAACCTGTTGATGCGGATGAAAGATGACGAGTGGAACGAGATCATCGATACCAACCTGACCTCACTCTACCGTCTGAGCAAACCGGTTCTGCGGGCGATGATGAAGAAGCGCAATGGTCGCATCATCAGCATCGGTTCCGTCGTTGGTACCATGGGCAATGCCGGTCAGGTCAACTATGCAGCCGCCAAGGCGGGTCTGGTTGGCTTTACCAAATCACTGGCGCGTGAAGTGGCCTCCCGTGGTATCACGGTCAACGCGGTTGCCCCCGGTTTCATCGAAACCGACATGACTCGCGCCCTGAACGAAGAGCAACGTGCCGGCATTATGAGCCAGGTGCCTGCCGCTCGTCTGGGTGATCCGAAAGAGATTGCCGCCGCTGTGGTATTCTTGGCTTCCGATGAAGCAGCTTATATCACCGGTGAAACCCTGCATGTTAATGGCGGGATGTACATGGTGTAATCAATTTGTCGTGAGTTCTGTTCAAATTTGCGATAGTACGCCGAAGTTTGGCGAATTTCGTGGTTTGACCAGCGGCAAGCTACTTGCAAACTCACGTCAATTGAATAAACTACCCCAACCAGACGCAATAGCGTATTTTTAAAGGAAAATTCAGGTCATGAGCAACATCGAAGAACGCGTAAAGAAAATCATCATTGAACAACTGGGTGTTAAAGAAGAAGACGTTAAGAACGCTGCCTCCTTCGTCGACGACCTGGGCGCTGACTCTTTGGATACCGTTGAACTGGTAATGGCGCTGGAAGAAGAATTCGATACCGAAATTCCTGATGAAGAAGCCGAGAAGATCACCACTGTTCAAGCGGCTATCGACTACATCACCGCTAATCAGGAATAAGTTCCTGTTCTGAAAGAAGCGGCCCAAGGGCCGCTTCTTTCGTATTTGTTTCTTTTCAAATCACCTCTCGGAGACTACCTCAGTGTCAAAACGCAGAGTCGTGGTGACCGGCTTGGGGATGCTTTCCCCGGTAGGCAACACAGCCGAATCCAGCTGGCAAGCCCTGCTCAACGGGCAGAGCGGCATTTCCCTTATCGACCATTTCGATGCCAGCGAGTTTGCAACCCGTTTTGCTGGTCTGGTCAAGGACTTCGATCCCGAGCAGTACGGTATCAACCGTAAAGACGCTCGCAAGATGGATCTCTTTATTCAATACGGTATTGCTGCCGGTATGCAGGCACTGGATGATTCCGGCCTCGTCATCAACGACGATAATGCCGAGCGCGTCGGTGTGGCGATCGGTTCCGGGATTGGCGGTCTGGGTCTGATTGAACAGAACCACGACAGCCTCGTCAACGGCGGCCCGCGCAAGATCAGCCCCTTCTTCGTTCCATCCACCATCATCAATATGGTGTCCGGTCATCTCTCCATCATGAAGGGATTGCAAGGTCCGAATATCGCTGTGACTACCGCCTGTACCACAGGTACTCATGCCATCGGCATGGCCGGCAGGATGATCGCTTACGGCGATGCCGACGTGATGGTTGCCGGCGGCGCAGAGAAAGCTTCCACCCCGATGGGGATGGGCGGCTTTGCAGCTGCCAAGGCGCTCTCCAACCGCAACGACGAACCGCAGAAAGCGAGCCGTCCGTGGGATAAAGATCGCGATGGTTTCGTGCTGGGTGACGGTGCCGGTGTGCTGGTACTGGAAGAGTACGAACACGCCAAGGCCCGCGGCGCCAAGATCTACGCCGAACTGGTCGGGTTTGGCATGAGTGGTGACGCCTATCACATGACTGCCCCTCCCGCTGATGGCAACGGTGGCGCTCGCGCCATGAAGAATGCCATCAAGGATGCCGGTATTGCCCCCGAGCAGGTGGGTTACATCAATGCCCACGGCACTTCGACCCCGCTGGGCGATGTGGCCGAACTGCGCGGCATGAAGGCGGTCTTTGGTGAGCACGCCAAGTCACTGATGGTCAGCTCTACCAAGTCAATGACCGGTCACCTGCTGGGCGCTGCCGGTGCTATCGAGGCCATCATCACTGTGCTGGCCCTGCGCGATCAGATTGCACCGCCCACCATCAACCTGGACAACCCGGATGATGAGTGCGATCTGGACCTGGTGCCCCACGTGGCCAAGCCGGGTAACTTCGAGTACGCCCTCTCCAACTCGTTTGGTTTCGGCGGTACCAATGGTTCCCTGATCTTCAAACGCGTATAATTGCCTGCGGGCAATGACAGAGGCCCGATACTGCCGGTATCGGGCCTTTTTTATCGGAGGGATCTCTTTGCTGATCAATGGATTGAAGCTCGATACCATCTCGGCCCGCGACCGTGGTCTGGCCTATGGCGATGGCCATTTCACCACCATGGCCGTAAGAGAAGGAAAGGTATTGCAGTGGCCAGCGCATCTGGCTCGACTGCAGCAGACCAATAGCCGGCTGGGGATGGTTGAACCGGACTGGGCACTGCTGACCCGGGAACTCGAAATACTTGTTGCCGGTGAACAGCAGTGTGTCGCCAAGGTGATGCTGACTCGGGGGGAGGGGGGGCGCGGTTATGATGGCAGCGAGTGTCAGCAGACAACCCGCATTCTCTCGCTGGCGCCTTTTCCTGCCCAGTATGCCCAGTGGCAACAAGAGGGGATCTACTTGCTGGTGTGCCGTCAGCGAATTGGTGATGCCCCCATGTTGGCCGGGCTCAAGACGCTCAACCGGTTGGAGCAGGTGCTGCTCAAGAGCGAACTTGTCAGCCGTGGTGCAGTCGAAGGAGTAGTGCTCAGCAGCCGTGGCGTGCTGGTCGAAGGGGTCAGTGCCAATCTGTTTTGGCGTCGGGGCAAGACGGTGTTTACGCCCGATCTGGCCCGTTGCGGGGTTGACGGCATCATGCGCCGTCAAGTCATGGCGATGCTGAAACAGATGAGTATTGAGTTGCGTGTGGTAGAGGCTCCGCTGGAGTCACTATGGCAGGCGGAAGAGGTGTGGCTCACCAATACCCTGATGGGGGTGGTGCCGGTCAACGGCATCGAGGATAAACAGTATCCCGCCCCGGTATTGAGCCGCCGTTTACAGGAGCGTTTGGTCATTGAAGTTTAATCGGCTTTACACCCTGCTCGCGGGGGCGGCACTGACTGTGGCCGTCGCCGGGGGCTATGTGCATTACAAATGGCAGCAGGTGGAGACGCTCACCAACAAGGGGCCGACTCGCCTCTTTACGGTAGAGAAGGGGGCTCATGCCGCTCGCCTGATCGCCGAGTTGGGGGATGGTGAACCCAGTCCGTGGGCGGTGCGCCTCTGGTTGCGCGGACATCCCGAGCTGGTTGCCATCAAGTCAGGCACTTATGAAATCAAGGAGGGGGCCCTGCTCAAGGATACCCTCTCGCTCTTTGCCTCGGGCAAGGAGTTTCACTTCAGCCTCACCTTCGTCGAGGGTTCCCGCTTTGAGGATTGGTTGAAGCAGTTGTCCAGTGCGCCTTATCTGGAACGGCTCACGGTTGAGTTGCCCGAGGCTGATCTGGCCAAGGAGCTTGGCATTGACAATGGCAAGCTGGAGGGATGGTTTTTGCCGGAAACCTACGCCTATACCACCCATGCCAGCGATCTCTCCATTTTGC
The DNA here is from genome assembly GCF_963878195.1 of Aeromonas sp. HMWF016. Lineage (NCBI taxonomy): Bacteria > Pseudomonadati > Pseudomonadota > Gammaproteobacteria > Aeromonadales > Aeromonadaceae > Aeromonas > Aeromonas sp. HMWF016. The sequence continues at coordinate 27,762 of NZ_CAWNWX010000042.1, read as the reverse complement.
GTCGTGCTCACCAGGACATGGAGACATTCCTGCAGCAGAGCTGGGAGAAGCGGCAGGCCAATCTGCCTTACAAGACCCCCTATGAAGCGCTGATCATGGCCTCGATCATCGAAAAAGAGACCGGTCTGCCTGAAGAGCGGGCACAAATTGCCTCGGTGTTCGTCAATCGTCTGCGTCTCGGCATGAAGTTGCAGACCGATCCCACCGTGATTTACGGGGTGAAGGATCGCTATGACGGCAACATTCGCCGCAGCGATCTGACCGACAAGAACCCCTACAACACCTATGTGATCGATGGTCTGCCGCCGACGCCCATTGCCATGCCCGGCAAGGCATCCATCGAAGCGGCACTCAACCCCAAGTCGACCGACTATCTCTATTTTGTCGCCAAGGGCGGGGGTGCTCACTATTTCTCCAAGACCCTCGATGAACATAATCGGGCGGTTCGCGAATACATATTGAAGAAATCCTGATGTCTAAATTTATCGTTATTGAAGGTTTGGAAGGGGCAGGGAAGAGCTCTGCCGTCCGTTACGTCACCGACTATCTGCAGCTCCACGGCATCGAGCGGATCGAATGCACCCGCGAGCCGGGCGGTACGCCGCTGGCCGAGCGGATGCGGGCCATCGTCAAAGAGGTGCATGACGAGCGCCTTACCATCGAAGCCGAACTGCTGCTGATGTATGCCTCCCGGGTACAACTGGTGGAGACCCGCATCAAGCCGGCATTGGCCGAAGAGGTCTGGGTGGTGGGGGATCGCCACGATCTCTCCTCCCAGGCTTATCAGGGTGGTGGCCGTGGTATCGATGCCGCTCTTATCGGTGCCATCAAGCAGGCGGTACTCGGCAACTTCAAACCGGATCTCACCCTCTATCTCGATATCGATCCTGCCCTTGGCTTGCAGCGCGCGCGCCATCGCGGTGAGCTGGATCGGATCGAACTGGAGCAACTGAGCTTCTTCGAGCGCACCCGAACTCGTTATCTCGAACTCGCCGCCAAGGATGATTCCATCGTGGTAATCGATGCGGGGCAAACCCCGGATCAGGTAAAAGCGGCGATTGAAGCTGCGTTGGATGCACGCCTATGTATCCCTGGCTGATCCCCGACTGGCAGGCTCTGAGCCAGACGGCGGCGGCCGGCAGACTGGGGCATGCCTGGTTGCTATTAGGCGATCCCGGTCTTGGCAAGGAGCAGCTAGCTGAACGGTTGGCGCGTTTGCACCTTTGCCAACAACCGGATCGCGGAGAGCCGTGCGGCCATTGCCACTCCTGCCAGCTCTTTGACAAAGGCCATCATCCGGATCTTGGTACCATCAGTCGCGACAGCAAGACCATCGGGGTCGAAGTGATCCGCGAGATCTGCAATCGACTGCAGGGCTCGGCCCAGCTTGGCCGTGGCAAGGTGGTGATCATTCCTGATGCGGAGCGGATGACCGAATCGGCAGCCAATGCTCTGCTGAAAACTCTGGAGGAGCCTGCCGGTGACAGCCTGCTGATCCTCATCGCCTCCCAGGTTTCCCGTCTGCTGCCGACCATTCTCAGCCGTTGTCACAAACATGTGTGCCAGCTGCCGAGCGAGGGTGAAACGGTGCGCTGGCTTGCTGAACAGGGACATCAGGCAACCCTAGCACAGGTGCGGATCTGTCAGGGGGCGCCGCTGCGGGTACTCTACTACATCGAGCAGCAGCAAGATGGAGCCCGCCGTGAGCTGCTGGAGGATCTGGTCGCCCTCGCCAAATCCCCGATCAAGGCGACCACATTGTGCAGCCAGCTCGGTCAGGAGACACAAGTTCGCCTGCATTGGGTGCAGCTCTTTTTGTGCGATGCCTTGAAAACTCAGGCAGGATGCGGTCACCATCAACTGGCGATGCCGGATCTGGCTACCTTGAGCCAGCAGTTTGCCGGGCTGCATTCCAGTGAAAAACTGCTGGATGCCGAGCAGCAACTGGTCGCCCTGAAAGCCGCATGTCAGCCGGGGCAGCTATCCAATCCCACCATTCATCTGATGAACTGGCTTAGTCGCTGGTTATAGAACGTCATTAGCAATAAAGGTTTTGTATGTTACTCGTTGACTCCCACTGTCACCTCGATCGTCTCAGCTATGGCAGCAAACAGAGCAATATGGCTGATGTGCTGGCCAAAGCGGCAGCGCAGGAGGTGGGATACTTTCTCTGTGTCAGCGTGACGCAAGAACAATTTCCGACCATGATGACGGCAATTGCCCCTTATCCCCAGGTGTTTGCCTCCTGCGGGGTGCATCCCCTGAATCAGGAACCCGGTGTCGATGCCGAGTTGCTGCTCAAGCAAGCAGCCGACCCACGTGTGGTGGCCATTGGTGAGACCGGTCTCGATTACTTCTACTCACCCGAGAACAAGGAGGTTCAGCAAGCCTCCTTCCGTGAACATATCCGGGTCGCCCGTGCGCTGAACAAACCGCTGATCATTCACACTCGTGATGCCCAGCAGGATACTTTGCAGATCATGCGCGAAGAGGGGGCGGATCAGGTTGGCGGCGTGTTGCACTGTTTCACCGAGTCTCTCGAGATGGCAGAAGCGGCAATGGAGATGGGGTTCTATATCTCCATCTCGGGGATCGCTACGTTCAAGAATGCCACAGCGTTGCAGGAGGTAGTGAAGGAGCTTCCCCTCGACAGATTGCTGGTCGAGACAGATGCCCCTTATCTTGCTCCGGTTCCACATCGGGGGAGGGAGAACGAACCCGCCTTCGTGCGTGACGTTGCCCAGTTTATTGCCGACCTGCGCCAAATCCCTCTCAGCGAACTGGCCGAAGCAACTAGTCACAACTTTTTTGAGTTGTTCAAACTCGCCCGGAAGTAAGAGCTGACGCCCCGCATTGCGGGGCGTTTTACTTTCAGTAATCCGATATAGGGCTAAAGAAAGAAGCAATACATAAATCCGTTATCTCTCACTTGCGCAGCATTGAATTGCTATCATCGCATTGACCCAGGTGCTGGATGGCATTGACACCAATGAACTGGCGGGACTTCGCGATCACACCCTGTTGCTGTTGATGTTCAGTGGTGCCTTACGCCGCTCGGAAGCGGCCCGAATTGAGGTGAGTGACCTCGATTTTGTGGGGCAGGGGATCCGGCTTCGCCTCAAACCAAGCAAGCATCAACTCCATGAGACCGAGATCGCCCTTATCCCCGGCAAGCACTATTGCCCGGTTGCAGCGATTGGCAACTGGCTCAAGAAGAGCCGGATCAATGAAGGACCGCTCTTTCGGCGGATGAATCGCTGGGGCCAACTCACACCAGACCCTCTGGGGCCGCAGGGTATCAACCTGATGATCAAGCGGCGCACCGGTCAGGCTATCGATGACCTTTATGTCAGTGGCCACAGTCTGCGTCGTGGATTTATCACCTCGGCCGTCACTGCCGGCAAACCGATGAACAAGATCATCGAGGTTACCCGACACAAGGATATGCGCACCCTGCAAGAGTACTTTGACGATGCCCATAAATTCTCTGATCACGCACTGGATGGACTGCTTTAGCACAAATGCGTCACTGCATTTTTTATGTTAAATGATATCCCATTGATCTGGTGGTATATTTGGTTGGCTTCGTAGTTAGCTGGCAGAGTAGGGGAAGCCCCCATCTTTCACCACTATGCGAAGAGAACGTGAGAGATAACCAGTAATAAAAACAAGTATTGCAAGGTCATATGAGCCAGGAAATCAACGAGCTTGAGGCAAAAGAGACCGCCTCACAGAACAATGCCAAACGCCAGCGTCAGCATGTAAAACGCAAACAAGAGAGTCATACCCGGTTGCAATGCTGGATCAGTAATCGCCATGCCGAACGGTTGGCGGCACTCGGCTTGCATCTTGAAGATAGCCAGGCATCACTCATCGAACAGGCGATCGATCTGCTCTATCACCATGAGCTGGGGAGCGAACCTCACGCAGAGAAAGTGGAGATAGCTCTGTTGGAAGAGAGTGTCGAGTAGCGATGAACTTGGCTCAGAAGAGATAAAAAAAGCCAGGTACGAATTCCGTGTACCTGGCATAGGGGAATTGGCTCCTTGCAGAGCCGTGCGCTAACTGGTGTTCGGATTGCCTTAAGCTTAGACAAGGCTCAAGGCTTTTCAAGAACCCGGTAAAATTTCAACCAGAGTGTGGGTTTTGCAGACTCGAACAGCATCGAGTCATCCTTCCTCGTTCAGTCAAAATCAGCCAAACAGATTGTTGTCGCGCACCAGCTCCCGGGGGAGGGCATTCTTGATCCGGCTACCCACCCATTTCCCCATTCCCAGGGTATGACCCTGATAACGAACGATCACCTCGCCAGAGCCTCTCTCCTGTTCGGGCCAGACGTCCCGTCCCATCATAAATTCACGGGCATTAACACTGTCGAGTTCAACAACGCCTTTGCTTGCTTTGTCGCCATATGCCAACGCCCACTCATGGGTCAGCCGGTAGCCTTTCTTGAACGTCTCGGCCAACTTGATGCCGATGCGATCGAAGCGCAGCTTGCCCTGAACCTGTTCAAACAGATGAGGAAAGAGCCAGATCTCGTCATTGCGGCCAAACAGTTGCCCTTGTGGCGCCACACCAAAATTGGCCTCAATCTCTCGCAGCATAGGCTCTGACTCTTTCGCTGCCAGTGGCAGGAAGGGGAATTTGCCGAGCTTGCCCGGCTTGAACATGGTGTTGGGCACAGAGTGATGTTTACGTAATCTGGCGACGAAAAAGCCTTCACTGTCGAAGATTTGGGGCCAAACGTGCAGGTATCCTTCGGAAGTACATGCCTGCTCTGCATGGGGGAACAGGTCAGCCAGCGAGTCAAAACTCAAGGCATCGCCAAACTTGTCCAGCAGTGACTGACAGACCTCCTGGTTCTCCTGCAAACTCAGCGTGCAGGTGGAGTAGACCAGTACGCCACCCGGTTTCAAGGCATGGAAGGCACTCTCCAGCAGTCCTTGCTGTACCGCCGCAATCTCGTCGATGCTCTCGATACTCCAGTTGCGCAGCGCATCTTCATCCTTGCGCACAGTACCTTCACCGGAGCAGGGGGCATCAAGCAGGATGGCGTCGAAGGTCTCCGGCAACCACTGGCCAAACACCTTGGCATCAAAATGGGTCATCCCCACATTGGTCACCCCGCAGCGCTGAATATTGGCGCTCAGCACCTTTAGCCGACTACTGGAAAACTCGTTGGCAACCAACATCCCCTGATTGTTCATCAGGGCGGCGATCTGGGTGGTCTTGGAGCCGGGGGCTGCCGCCGCATCCAGCAGCATGCCGTCTGCTTTGATCTTGTCGCTGGCAAAGAGCGCAGTCACTGGCAGCATGGAGCTTGCTTCCTGAATGTAGAAGAGGCCGCTCAAGTGCTCGGCCGTGTTGCCAAGCGGCACGTTCTCGTCTGTGCGGCTCAACCAGAAGCCGGTCTCGCACCAGGGCACGGGATCGAACTGCCAGCCTTGCGGCTGCATTTTTTCAACAAATTCAGAGACGGCAATTTTGAGCGTGTTGACCCGGATGCTGCGGCGCAGCGGTCGCCGGCAACTTGCAACGAACTCATCCATGGAGAGATGAGCAGGCATGATGGCCGCTATATGGCGCAAAAAGTGATCGGGTAGATAGGTATTGTCGTGCACTGTGCCGTCTCGTTGACCGAAAAAGAGGGGCGACATCTTATCACAGGGCTAGGAATATTCTTAAAGTGCAGCAGGTAAAAATGAACAAGCCCGGCCAAATGCCGGGCTTGGGTTGCTACGTGAGGGGAGGGCTCATGGCTTGATGCGGGGGCTCCACTCCTGCCACTCTTTCTCGGCCTTGCCGTAGAGGGGATAGCTGTGACCGGCCTTGACGGTCGGCCCCATCTCTTTTTCCGGTGTATTGAAGGCAATGCCGCCGGCAAGCAGACTCTGCACTGTCTCGACCTCGATAGTGCCACCGGTCAGGCCAATGTCCGCCTTGACCCCGGAGACATTCCAGAAGCGGGAGTTGGCGCGTACCAGATGGGCATACTCCTGCTCCACATTGACATCGATCACCACCTCGCTACCATCGCGGGCCAGTGCTACCTTGGTAACGCTGCCGACCACCATCTTGCGAAACAGCAGCGGGCTGCCAACCGAGAGACCATTAACCGACGGGCTTCTCAGGGTGAGGGCCAAACCGGCAAGGCCGCTCTGGCTCAGGGGGAAGCTGTTTCGACCAGCCCCTTTGCCAGGCTCAGCCTCGACAAAGGCCCCCTTGATCAGGGTATCGAGATGGGCAACACCGCCCAGACCCAGCTTGGCCTGCACCAGGGTAAAGCGCGCTCCGGATTGCAGGAAACGCTCGGCGTACTGGCCATCCAGCTCGGCCTTGAAGATCACCTGTCCCAGGGTCGGCTCCAGTTCAATCTGCTCAATCTTGCCGATATCCACCCCGCGATAGCGGATCGGGCTACCCATTCCCAATCCCGGGTTGCTCTCGGCCACCAGAGACAAGGTGCGGATCTTCGCCTTGGCTTGCTCCTTGTTGCCAAATAGCTGATGGCTGCTGCGGCCATTGGCCAGATAGTCGAACTCGATGGCACCGCGCAGCAGGGTACCGAGGTTGCCAACTTTAACCTGCACTCCATCGACCCGTACCCGGGTGTCGATAGCCGGTTTTTTCCAGAATTGCGGCTGACGAGCGAGGAGAGGGGCATAGATGCCGTCAATCTCGAGCTCGATCTCGACTCCCTCTTTGGCAGCACGCAGCTGTTTCACCTTGCCCGCTTCCAACCCCAGATAGAGCACGGGAGAGCCAATGCCGATGCCGTCCGCCTGATCAGCTTTGAGCAACCAGCGCTGGGGCTTGGCATCGCGGGTACCGAGCAACGCCAGCTCCTGATTGGGGTAGAGGCGGTTGATCCGCTCGCCGCTGCTCGCCTGCACCAGCTTGATGCCACCGCTCAACCAGGCACTGGCCGGACTGGTCTCCACCTTGATACCGCTAAGATCAGCATCTATTTGTAGCGGCGCCGCGCGATAGAAGCGGGCACGGTTCAATAGATGGGCGTAAGCGGGCTGGATCTGCAGGGCCACGCTGGCATTGCCGCGCCCATCGAGATCGAGCTGGCTGATGCGACCAACCTGCAGCCCCTTGTACCAGATGGGAGCATCCTGATTAAGGCCAGCCAGATCGTCCGCTTGCAACATCACCTTGATGCCAGCTTGTGGCGCCCGATCGGTCAGCCCCATCCTGGCCACTTCCTTGCCCGCCACATAGTCAAGGCGAATGGCTGGGCCGGAGAGCAGCCGATCGGCATTCTTCACGCCGGTCGGGGAGAGGGAGACGCTCTCCCACACCAGCTGACTCTTGTCGGTGATGCGATATGCCTGCTCCGGATTGATCAGCGCCGTCACCACCCGGCCCTTATCAGTGAGGTGGATGGGATCGACGCGACCAATTTCGATCCCTTCGAAGAGAATGGGCATCCCCTCCTTGATCGGCAGATCGCCCGCCATGATATCGATGCGCTTGCCGCGCGCCGCTTCTGCCAGCCCCTTGTAGAGGACGAAGGTCTGCCCTTTCTCCGACTCGGGAGACTCTTTGGGGGAGTCAAAGGCGATGCCGCCGCTCAGAATGGAAGTGAGGCTGCCGGCCTCAACGCTGACGCCAGCCAGACTGAAAGAGCCCTTGATGCCGCTGATGTTCCAAAAGCGGGTATCGGCTTTAACCAGATGTTCAAAACGAGGCTCGATCACCAGATCCAGAATGACGTTCTGGTTGTCCTGACCCAAGCGGGTATTGATGACACTGCCCACTTCGATACCGCGGAAATAGAGCTTGGCACCGATACCGACCGAGCCCAGCGAATCAGCGGTGAGGTGCAGCATACGCCCCTGTGCTTGATAACCGGGGGGAGGGCCATCGAGGGCATCAAATTTCTCCTGCAGCGGATTGCTCTCGCGCCCTGGTTGCAAGTTGATGTAGTTGCCGGAGACCAAGGTATCGAGACCGGAGATCTCGGTCAGCGATGCCTTGGGGCTCACCAGCCAGAAGTCGGATCCTTTGCGAATAAGCGGGCGAGCACGGCTGTCAATCTTGGCCAGCACTGCGATGCGGCGACCATCCTCGGCCAGCTCCAGCTCCTGCACCACCCCGATAGCCACCCCCTGATACCGGATCTGGGTCTTGCCCGGCAAGATGCCGTTACCCTGAGCGAAGTTGATCTGGATAAGCTGGCCGCGGCTCGCAATCTGTTGATAGAGAAAGCCGCCAGCCAGCAGCAGGGCGATAAGTGGTAACAACCAGACTGGCGATAGCCAGCGGCGCTTTTCGATGACGGGTTCAGCCCCGATCATAGTGACTCCTTATTGACCGGGCACAGCCGCCCATCAGACAGAAACAGAAAACGCATCAACGGGCCGCCTTGTCCCAAAGCAGCCGGGTATCGAGCATGCGGGCCGACATCATGGTCAACACCACCACGCCGGCAAAGGCGGTGGCACCCGGGCCAGCCCGGACGCTCAGCATGACGCCGCGATCGACCAGCGCCACCATCAGCGAAATGACAAACAGATCCAGCATCGACCAGCGGCCGATAAAGTCGATCACCCGATACATCAAGAGCTGGCGCTTGCGCCGCACCGGTTTGGCCCGTTGCAGCTGCCAGCAGATCCAGGCCAACCCGATTATTTTGCCCACCGGTACCAGTATGCTGGCGGTAAGCACTATGGTGGCAATCCCGCTCATCTTGCTGCGATAGAGCATCAGGATCCCGCTGAAGATGGTATCCGACTGCAATAGCCCCTTGTTGTAAAAGTGGGTGATGGGCAGCAGATTGGCGGGGAGCAACATAAAGGTAGCGAGAGCCAGCAAGCCCCATGACCAGGCTAGCGAATGAGGGATCCGCACCTGCAGCTTGCTATCGCATCGTGGACAGACACATCCCGCCTGATAACGCACCAGCAGGCCGCAGGTATGGCAGCGGCAGAGCCCCATCTCACGGGCGCTGGTCATCGCCTTTCTCCTTGAGCGGGATCCGATCCCAGTAGGGCGCCGGATCAAAGAGGATCAGCAAACTCATGTTGAGCAGCATCAGAATGCCGAGGCTGAGCAGCCCGCCGCCCAGCCTGACATCAGCGATATCGATCAGTTTGAACAGGGCAACCAGCAGGCTGACGATATAGACCTCCAGCATGGCCCAGTGGCGAAACACTTCGACTGCCTTCAAGGTTGGCGCAAGAAGATGCCAGCGTTTGGCAAGACCCGATGCCAGCGCAAAGATCCCGGTCAGCAGACCAATGGGGGCCAGCACGGCGCACCAGAGCACCAGAGAGGCAACCCAGAATTCACCCTCGCCAAACAGCACAAAAATCCCGTGCAGCAAATTGGCATCGGAGTTGACGCCAGCCAGCCGCAGATAGATGAGGGGCTCGAAAAAGGCGGAGGGGAGCAGCAGAAATCCGGTGATGGTCAGCGCCATCAATTGGGAGGGACGAAAAGCATAACGGCCATAGAGATGCTGGTGACAGCGAGGGCAGTGGGCATGACGACGCAGCGGCAGCGCCTTGCGTTGGATAAGCAAGTCGCACGCCGGACAGACGATCACGGAACCGGGCTCCATCATACCATTCAACCTGTTGAAGCAATTGGTGAAATTTACCCTAAAACCGGTGCCCTGTCTTGCCCGCCTCCTTAATGTTACGAAAGTATAATTGACGTTAACGTAAACGTGATATTAGATGGTCAAACCAGACAGATGAAAGGAGTCATGATGTCCAGTTTGCCCCCCTCGGCAGGGCTGCGTTTTCGCACCGCTCTTGCCAACGAAAAGCCACTACAGATCGTCGGCACCATCAACGCCTATATGGCGCTGATGGCCGAGCGCAGCGGCTTTCAGGCGATCTACCTCTCGGGTGCCGGTGTCGCCAACGCCTCCTACGGTTTGCCGGATCTCGGCATGACCTCCCTCAACGACGTGCTGATCGATGCTGAGCGGATCACTGCTGCCACCCGAGTGCCGCTGCTGGTCGATATCGATACTGGCTGGGGCGGGGCGTTCAATATCGCCCGCACCATTCGCTCATTCGAGCGGGCCGGTGTCGCCGCCGTCCATATGGAAGATCAGGTTGCCCAGAAGCGCTGCGGTCATCGCCCCAACAAGGCGGTGGTGTCGCTGGAGGAGATGTGTGATCGGATAAAAGCGGCAGTGGATGCCCGCGAGAATAGCGAGTTCGTCATCATGGCGCGCACCGATGCACTGGCGGTAGAGGGGATGGAGTCGGCTCTTGAGCGCACCGCCGCCTATGTGGCTGCCGGTGCCGACATGATCTTCGCCGAGGCGGTAACCGAACTGGCCCAGTACGACCAGTTCAAGCAGGCGGCCGGAGTGCCGATCCTAGCCAACATGACCGAGTTCGGCAAAACCGAGCTGTTTGACAAGGAACAGCTCGCAGCCCACGGGGTCGATATGGTGCTCTACCCCTTGAGTGCCAACCGAGCCGCCAATCAGGCCGCCCTCAACGTCTATCAGCACATTCGCCAGGATGGCCATCAGCGCGCCGTCGTGGCGACCATGCAGACCCGGGAGTCGCTCTACGACTTCCTCGGATATCACCACTACGAGCAGACACTGGATCGTCTGTTTTCAGCCAAGGAATAGGAGGCAGCTTATGGGACAACAGAAACCGTTGGGCGGAGCAGGTCTGCGCGGTCAAAGCGCAGGGGAGACCAGTATCTGCACCGTGGGCAAGAGCGGCACCGGTCTTACCTATCGCGGTTACGACATCAAGGAGCTGGCTGATAGCGCCCAGTTCGAGGAGGTCGCCTATCTGCTGCTCAAAGGCGAGTTGCCGAGTAACCAGCAACTGGCCGACTACAAACGCGAGCTGCGCCGCTTGCGCACGTTGCCGGCGGCGCTGCTCGAGGTGCTGGAGCGCATTCCCGCCGATGCTCACCCCATGGATGTGCTGCGCACCGGCTGCTCCATGCTCGGCGATCTGGAGCCGGAAGATGGTTTCGAGCATGAACACGAAGTAGCGGATCGACTGCTGGCCGCCTTCCCGGGGATCCTGATCTACTGGTACAAGTTCAGCCACGAAGGAGTGCGTATCGCCCTCGATACCGATGAAGAGTGCATCGGGGGCCACTTTCTGGCGCTGCTGCACCAGAAGGCGCCGAGCGAGCTGGAGCGTCGGGTGATGCATGTCTCTCTCATCCTCTACGCCGAGCATGAGTTCAACGCCTCCACCTTTGCGGCGCGGGTCTGCGCCTCGACGCTCTCTGACATGTTCTCCTGTATTACAGCGGCCATCGGCACCCTGCGCGGCCCGCTCCATGGCGGCGCCAACGAGGCCGCCATGGCGATGATCGAACATTGGCAGGATGAAGCGCAGGCAAGGTGCGAACTGCTGGCCAAGCTGGCGGCCAAGGAGAAGATCATGGGCTTTGGCCACGCCATTTACCGCACCTCGGATCCGCGCAACGTCATCATCAAGGAGTGGTCGGCCAAACTGGCCGAGGCGGTGGGTGATGATCGCCTCTATCGCGTCTCCTGCGAGGCGGAGAAGGTGATGTGGGAAGAAAAAGAGCTCTTTCCCAACGCCGACTTCTTCCACGCCAGTGCCTATCACTACATGGGGATCCCGACCAAGCTGTTCACCCCCATCTTCGTCTGCTCGCGGGTCACCGGTTGGTGTGCCCATGTGATGGAGCAGCGCGAGCACAACCGGATCATCCGCCCGAGCGCCGATTACGTCGGCCCGGCACCCCGTCACTTTGTCTCCCTACAACAACGATAAGGAAGTCACGATGTCCGCCAACGTCGACGTCAACCACAGACCCGAGCCCGATCAGGTGCTGGTCGATATTGCCGATTATGTCTGCAACCACCCCATTACCAGCGAAGCGGCCCTCGACACCGCCCGCTACTGCCTGATGGACACCCTTGGCTGTGGCCTGCTGGCTTTGCGCTTTCCGGAGTGTACCAAGCACCTTGGCCCCATAGTCCCCGGCACCCTCGTACCCCACGGTGCCCGGGTGCCCGGTACCCAGCTCTGCCTAGATCCGGTCAAGGCGGCCTGGGATATCGGCGCCATCATCCGCTGGCTCGATTACAACGACACCTGGCTGGCCGCCGAGTGGGGTCACCCATCCGACAATCTGGGGGGCATTCTGGCCACTGCCGACTGGCTCTCCCGTACTCGCGTCGCCGAGGGCAAGGCACCGCTCACCATGAGCGATGTGCTGGTGGCTATGGTCAAAGCCCACGAGATCCAGGGGGTGTTGGCGCTGGAGAACTCTTTTAACCGGGTCGGTCTCGATCACGTGGTACTGGTCAAGGTTGCCAGCACAGCCGTGGTGACTCATATGCTGGGGGGCAGCCGCAATCAGGTGATCGATGCGGTCTCCCAGGCCTGGGTCGATGGCCAGAGCCTGCGTACTTACCGTCATGCCCCCAATGCAGGGTCGCGCAAGAGCTGGGCGGCGGGGGATGCCACCTCCCGCGCAGTGCGCCTCGCCCTTATCACCATGAGCGGCGAGATGGGCTATCCCGGCGTACTGAGCGCGCCCAAGTGGGGTTTTTACGATGTGCTGTTCAAGGGTAACCAGTTCGCCCTGCATCAGGGGTACGGCAGCTATGTGATGGAGAACGTGCTGTTCAAGATCTCCTATCCCGCCGAGTTCCATGCCCAAACCGCGGTGGAGTGCGCCATGAAGCTGCATGGTCAGGTGAAGGGGCGTCTGGAGGAGATCGACCGTATCGAGCTCACCACCCATGAGTCGGCCATTCGCATCATCAGCAAGGTCGGGGCCCTCAACAACCCGGCCGATCGGGATCACTGCCTGCAGTACATGGTGGCAGTGCCGCTCATCTTTGGTCGCCTGATCGCCGAGGATTACGAGGATGACGTGGCGGCCGATCCCCGCATCGATGGGCTGCGCAGCAAGATGGTGGTGCAGGAGGACAAACGCTACAGCCGCGAATATCTGGAGGCAGACAAGCGCTCCATCGCCAACGCCATCCAGATCTTCTTCAAGGACGGCACTCACACCGCCAAGGTGGAGGTGGAGTATCCGGTCGGCCATCGTCGCCGGCGGGAGGAGGGGATCCCGCTGCTGGTGGAGAAATTCCAGCACAATCTGGCCACCCGCTTCCCTGCGAAACGGGTCAATGACATCCTTGCCCTCTGTCAGGACGGGCCACGGCTTGCCGCCACCCCGGTACACGCCTTTATGGATCTGCTGGTGATCTGACCGATATCTACAGGCAAATAGCGATAAACGAAAAGCGGGCCCATCGGCCCGCTTTGTCGTCTGGCAGCTGTTATCTGGCAACTTCATACCCAATCAGGCGTTGCTGCTTCTGCCTGTTACCAACGATCTGGCCTCGCGTTTTTGTTGTGTCACTACCACGGCCACCATCCGCTTCCCGCGAGCTGTTTCACTGACGCAACAATGATCCATTTCAACTCGATTTATTTGCAACAATCTGCGTCTATCGAGCTTAAACCAGCACACTGCTATCACCGCTAAAGAGCGCCGTCATGATGTCCGTCTCGCGACTGGCAATGGTTTCAAGAAACTCGTTGGCACGCCCCATCTGGTGACACACCTGATAGCCCCGCTCGACAAAGGAGAAGAGCTCGCCAAGCCCTGCCAGATGTGCCGGCCCCGACACCAGCTTCAGGGTTGCCCCCAGCAGCGGTTTTCTCGCCAGCCGATCCAGTGTCATGCCAAGCTGGCTCACCAGCGCAATCTGATGCTCCCGACGCGCCTGTTCACCCACGGCGCGATAGGCAATGGTGTAGTGTTCCGCGGTAATGGGATTGAGCCCGCCAATGCGGCGCAGTGCGACCACCATCAGGTAATCGAGCTCTTCGGAGAGGGCGTCGAGCTCGATCGCCTGCGCCAGCACCTTGTGGCCAGACTCCGGCAACAGCCGCTCTGCAGTCGGCATCACCCGCATCACGTCGGCATCGCGGCGAGCACTGTCACCCGGCCCATAGAGATCGGTCAGAAAGAAGCGGGCGGCCGGCCCATAACGATCGCTCTCCAGCAAGTCCCTGTGGGTGCGCCCCAGCCGGTCGGCCTGCCACTGACGCAAACAGTCCCGATCCTGCATATCCTGCGGATGGCTACGCATCTGCTCACGCAAAGCCGCCACCCGATTGAGCTGGCGATAGAGCTGGCCAAGGGTGCTCTCGTCATCGGGGGAGTGGGATTGATGGGTCATCGACAGCTCTCTGATTGTGTGTAACAGGACGGAGTTATAGATTCGAAATAGACAACCGAATGAAAAACAAACAGTTTTTACACCTTCTTCACTGCCAAGTGTAGCCTGAAGGCGACCGGGAATAAATCCTGCGCCACGCCAGCCCTTGCCACGACGGCAGACACTGTTAAGTGAGTCCCATTTATGTAAATGACTCTTTCACTTGTTGTGAACATGTGTTTAATATCAACAGATATGTCATTACCCTGAGTACTCATCATGTTTCTATACGATTCGCTCGCTGGCAGTCGCGGGCTCTCAACCATCCAGATCAGCCGTCAGCACCCGCTGGGGCTGGCCGGTGCCCGGGTGGCCGCAGAAGCCATTGCCCAGGACATGTGTGAAAACTATCAACTGGATTGTGAATGGGCGGATGAAGAGGAGACTGAATTGCGGTTTCGTGGCTCGGGCGTTCATGGTTCGCTCATTCTCGATGAGGATAATTTGCAGCTCGACGTTCATCTTGGCCTGATGCTGCTGCCGGTACGCAGTGTGCTGGAGCAGGAGATCCTCGATTATGTGGAGAATCGATTACCCTGCCCGAAACGGGTATGAAACCAATTTCACCCGCCATTTTAAATAGCGGTGAAGAGAGTAAGACATGTATTGAACAGGCTATTTCTGCTCGACTCTCTGATTATTGTTCGGTGAATGTTTAGCAATGCATTTTGGATTTTTAATATAGCCATCACTTTTCGTACTTAATATTTCGAGCCGGCCTGACTACCTCATCTTTAATTACGTTTTCCGCTCATTGCGAGATGAAGGGAGAAGGTTTCTGGCTGTCTCGACTATTTCATTTTGCAGGGAAACAGCATGCCAACGAGTGAATTTATCTCTTGCGTTGATACCGCATGGCTACGCATGGACAGACCCAACAACCTGATGCAGATCATCGGCGTTCTGATGTTTGAAGGGCAGCTTGATGAAGAGCGTCTGCGCAACGGGTTGCGCCACACCATTTCGGTACAGCCCCGCTTCCACCAGCGGGCCGTGCTGGAGGGGGGATCCTACTGCTGGCGCCATGATCCCGACTTCGATCTCGACCAGCACCTCAAGCGGGTGATCCTGCCCGGCAAGGCGGGCAAAATCGAGCTGGAGAAGCTGGTGGCCGATCTCGCCTCGACCCCGCTCAACCACCAGCGTCCCCTGTGGGACATGCACCTGACCGACACCTCGCTGGGCGGTCAGGCGCTGGTGGTGCGCATCCACCACGCAATGGGGGATGGCTTCTCGCTGGTACGGGCCATGCTCACCATGATGGACAACTCCCCGCAGCCGGTCACTCCCATCCGTCCCAAGGCTGCGCCGGAGCCCGCCGATGAGGAGGACGATGACGACACGCCCCACGGCAGCAGGCTGGTCAAGGCGGGCCTCAAGCTGACCGGCACCCTCTGGTCCAAATATGTCGAGGTGCTGACCCATCCCACCAAGGCGGTGGATTACCTCAAAGCCGGTCGCGATGTGGCCAGCGAGCTGTGCAACATTGCTACCCTGGGCGATGATTCACCCTCCCGCCTCAAGGGCAAGACGGCCAGCAGCAAGCGGGTTGCCTGGTCGGAACAGATCCCGCTGCCCGACATCAAGGCGGTGGGCAAGGTGCTGGGCTGCTCGGTCAACGACCTGCTGATCGCCGCCACCGCCGGCGCGTTCCGGCACTACCTGGAAGAGAAGGGTGACGATGTCGACAACATCGAAATTCGCGCCCTGGTGCCGGTCAATATGCGCTCGCCCGACGATGATGGTGCCCTTGGCAACCGCTTCGGGCTGGTGGCCCTCGATCTGCCGATCGATATCGCCCATCCGCTGCAACGCCTCTATGCGGTGCGGGATCGGATGCAGGCGCTGCGCAGCTCGCTGCAGCCTGTTGTGGTGCTCAATCTGCTCCATGGCCTTGGCATGGCCCCCAAAGCGGTACAACAGCAGGCGGTCGATCTGCTGGCGGCCAAAGCCAGCGCGGTGATCACCAATGTGCCGGGCCCCCAGCAGACCCTCTATCTGGCCGGCGCGCGCCTGCGCCAACCGCTGTTTTGGGTACCGCAGGCCGGAGATATCGGCGTTGGCGTCTCCATCCTCTCCTACGATCACGGCGTGCAGCTGGGGCTTATCACCGACAAGAAGCTGGTGCCGGACCCTGATCAAGTAGTCGACCGCTTCGCCGTGGAGTTTGAACAGCTGCTGCTGCTGGTGTTGCTGGAACCTGAGCTGCTGTTCGACCCGAACGGCCTTGATGCGCTGCTGGGCTGATCCAGCACATAAACATCCCGATAAAAAGAGGCCAACCTGCGGGTTGGCCTCTTTGCTATCTGTTGCCTGACGCTGCTGCGCAAAGCTTGGGATTAATCCTCCAGCTCTTCGCGCGCAGCCTCCACATCGAGACGTTCCATCGCATCCATCGGCTCGCACTCGGCCGCTTCGGCATAGAGGGCTTCGGCTGCTTTCAGGCGGCTTTTGCCATGCAGCATCACCTGGGCATTGGCATACTCCATCCGCGCGATGGCGGAGTCGGGGATCAGTGCCAGCGCCTCCTTGAAGTGACGCTCGGACTCCTCCTTCTTGGCGCCATAGGTGAGGCCGCCGATCATCGCACCCAGCTTGTCGACGATCTCGGCGTGCCATGCGCCAAAGGCGATATGGGCTTCGGCGTGGTCGGGTTCGATCTCCAGCGCCTTTTCCAGGCTTGCCTTGATCTTGTCGCCAATGCCCTGAGAGAGGGCTTTGGAGATGGAGATGACCTGACTGTAGCGCCCGAGGGCCAGAGCATGAAAGTACCAGGCGTTGGCATTGTCAGGCTGGCGTTTTTGCAGCTTCTCGGCATGGCTGGCAGCCCGCTCGAAGGCGGCACGCTTGGCATACTTGTCCTCCAGCAGGTAGCTGGCGTGGATCACCAGCGCCTTGTTCGCCACATTGAGACCCGCCTCACCGGCCGCTTCGCCAAGGGCGACGGCTTGGGCAAAATCCCCTGCGTGATAGGCCCGCCAGGCATCCTGTACCTGCTCATCTTCCGGCCATGGCTCGGCATCCCCCTGATGGAGGCGCTCCCAGTTATCAGCCAGCTTCTGGCCGGCATAGTCATAAGCCGAATCCGCGTAGGGGAAGGGGACGAATTCGAGTTGTGAGGTGGTCATGCTTGTTCTCCCTGTAGCATTTGAGTCAAACCTTTTCGGTGTATTGGTGGGCGAGAGCGCCCAGATGAACACGGGCATCGTCCCGCAGATAGGGGGCGACCAGCTGCATCACCTGAAAGACGCCCAGTGCAATATCGGCGTCGCTCCGGGGGTGCAGTGCCCGCTGGTACGAGATCCAGAATGTGCCCACCAGCGCCACGTTGGCAGCCAGTGAACGCAGCTGTTGGGGGCTTCCCTCCATCAGGCCGACCGTCTGCAGGTGAGTGCAGATGGTGATGGCTGTCTGCTCCTTGCGGCGCAGCAGGGCGGAGAAGCGCTGCTCGACCCGATGGTAGCCATTCATCAGAGTGGAGATATCGTAGTAGAAGAAACGGTATTTCCAGATGGCTTCAAACATCAGGTGGAGGAAGAGCCAGATATCCTCGGGCTCATCGGACGGGGCGCTGACCGCATCAAGCAGGCGCTCCATCTCCTGCTCGAACTCGTCGAACAGGGCATTGACGATCTCCTCCTTGTTGTGGAAGTGGTAGTAGAGATTTCCCTGGCTTATCTCCATCTCGGCCGCAATGGCCGAGGTGGTAACGCTGGGTTCGCCCAGCAGATTGAAGCGGGCGAGGGCAGTGGTCAGGATCCGTTCCCGGGTACGGCGTTTGGGCTTGCGATCCATGCTACTCCTTCACGTGTGGACGACGTACGCCACGGCGATAACGCCTGGCAAGCCAGTGTTGCAGCTGTTCCAGCGACTTGTCGAGGGCCGCGACCGAGCCGCTGCTGGGGGCCAGCAGGGTGCGGTCGGGGTCGGCGAGCGCCTTCAGATTGAGCTCGAAGCCATGCTTGGCAAGGATGGGCGCCAGTTCGTGGCGACGCTGCCAGAGATCACGGCGGGTGTGCTGGAAGGCGTGTTCGCACAGGCGACGACGATCCCGATAGCTGAACACATTGGTAAAAAACATCTCGCCATCGGCGGGGGATGGTTCGAACAGCAGTGCGTCGGCGTTGGGGTATTGATGGCGATAGCGATCCATCCCCACATGCATCCGCGAGTGAATGATGGCGCGGAAGGTCTGGGCCAGCACCACAGGCAAACCGCTATCCACCAGATTGGTGGGCTCTCCGGCCGCCATCCCTGCATCGAAGGGCACCAAAGGATTGATGCAGAAGACCAGATCAGCCCCTTCCTGCAACGCCACCGAGGCGTGCAGGGTCTTGATCAGGGCGCCATCAACATAGTAACGGCCATTGATCAAGGAGGGGGGAAAGAGGCCGGGCAGGGCCGCAGAAGCCTGCACGGCCGCCGAAATGGGCACATCGTCGAGCCCCGGCCCGCCAAAGGCGACCGGATGGCCGGTATCCAGTTCGGTCGCCACCACGAACAGGCGGCGGCTTAGCTGGCGAAAATCATTGCTGCGACCGGGACGGGAGAAGAACTGGGTCAGGATGCGATCTACCCCGCGGTTGTCGAACAGCCCGGTCGGGATCGCTCTGGAGAGGCCCTGCAGCGATTCAAACAGGCTGCGTTTCCAGGGTGCAGCCAGATAGCGCATCAGGCACTCCAGCGCCAAAGGCGGGATGGAGCCGAGTCGCACCGC
>NZ_CAWNWX010000042.1:0-8810 GCF_963878195.1 Aeromonas sp. HMWF016 | reverse complement strand
CAGCAGGGTGGCAGGATCAAACATCTCGCCGGAGTCGTCGCTGAGCAGTATGCGCACCAGCTTTTCTGCCGAGATGCCGTTGGCCAGCGCCGATGCCACCACGGCGCCCGAGCTGACACCGACATAAATATCGGCATGTTCAAGGCGCAGGCCGCTGATGCTGTCGGAGAGGGCGGCGCAGGCACCGATTTCGTAGATGCCACCGAGCGGCCCGCCACCGGCAAGGGCGATTGCTACCGTACTCATAGAGCCTCCTCCCTATCCATAGAAAACCGGCCCAGCGCTGGGCATGGGCCGGTGATGCTCACTCTTTGCCATCGAGACGGATTACGGCAGCACGCTCTCGGCCTTGGCCTTCACCTCTTTGACTGCATCTTCTGCAGCGGAGAGGAGGTCAGCAGCCTGCTCAACCACAGCCTCTTTAGCCTTGGCTACCGGCGCCTTCTTTACCGGAGCTTTCTTGACCGGCGCCTTTTTCGGGGCTGCCGGTTTGGCTTCAGCGGCCGGAGCCTCTTCGTCCTGGGCATCCAGCAGCTGCTGCACCACTTCGGTCAGCTCGGCCATGCGCTTGGAGAGCTTGTCGATATCCTTGCGAGTCGGGATACCCAGACTGGCTACGGCGCGGGCAACGCGATCTTCGAACACCTGCTCCAGACGGCCCCAGGTACCGGCAGTCTTGTCGGCTACCGCAGCAATCTTCTCGTCGGCGCTCTGACGGGTTTTGGCTTGCAGCGCTTCACCTTCCTGCACCAGCGCTTCAAAAATCTTGCCGCCCTCTTCCTGCGCCTTGGCATAGGCGCCCAGACCGGCCAACCAGATCTGCTGGGTGGACTCTTTGATGGTGGAGGTGAGTTGGTTGTCGGTCACTGAACCTGCCAGCGCTTTAAGTTTTTTAGCCATGATCTTCTCCTTGAATAACGACAGATAAAATGTAATGGCGACAACGAAACTGCAATCGGGTTGTGGCATTACTGATTTTTCAACTTCAGTCTAGGGACAAAAAATAGAGGGTTCTACCTAATAACGGAACAGGCACACTACCGAAATTAGGGTTTGCTCACGAACCGACAATCAAATTGCGGATTTCCATATGAATCGTGATATATCTAACAACCTAGTAACACCCTAATCAGTAGCAGGATTCTCTTTATGAACTATTTCATTACCGGCGGTAGTGGTTTTATCGGGCGTCGATTGATCAAAAAGTTATTCCAACAGCATCCCGACTGTACCGTCTATTTTCTGATGCGCTCTTCTCATCAGGAAAAATTGCCAGAGCTGTTCTCATTCTGGAATGTGGATGAATCGCGCGCGGTCCCGGTTTTTGGCGACATGACGCAACCGCTGCTGGGGGTATCGGTCGAGATGCAGGAGCAGTTGATCGGCAAGATCGACCACTTCTTCCATCTGGCCGCCATCTATGACCTCAACGCCAAGGCGGGGATCCAGCAGCAGGTCAACACCGAAGGAACCCGTCAGTCCGTGCAGCTGGCCGAACGACTCGCGGCCCGCCAGTTCCACCACTGCAGCTCCATCGCTGCCGCTGGTCTCTTTGATGGTCTGTTTCGCGAGGATATGTTCGATGAGGCCGAGCACCTCGACATGCCTTATTTCCAGACCAAGCACGAAGCGGAAGGAATTGTGCGAAACGAGTGCACCATTCCGTGGCGGGTCTACCGCCCGGGCATCGTCGTTGGTGACTCCAATACCGGCGAAATGGACAAGATCGACGGCCCTTACTACTTCTTCAAGACCATCCAGAAGCTGCGCCGTCTGCTGCCGCCCTGGATGCCGGCCATAGGGGTTGAGGGCGGGCGCATCAACATAGTGCCGGTCAACTTCGTGGTCGATGCCATGGTGCATATCGCCCATCAGGAGGGAGAGGAGAACAAAACCTTCCACCTGACCGACCCCAACCCGATGCGGGTCGGCGACATGCTGAGCACCTTCTCCCGTGCCGCCCATGCGCCGGAGCCCGCGATCCGCATCAATGCCTCCCTCTTTAACTTCATTCCCCGCCACCTGACCGCCATGCTGATGACCATGGCGCCGGTGCGCCGTATCCGTGATGCCGCCATCGCCGATCTGGGTCTGCCCAAGGATGTGTTCCGTCTTATCAGCTATCCCACCCGTTTCGACAGTCGCGAAACCCAGCGGGTACTGAAAGGGACAGGCATCGAAGTGCCGCCGCTGCACAGCTACGCCTGGCGGCTGTGGGATTACTGGGAGCGCCACCTTGACCCGGAGCTCTTCATCGATCGCTCCCTGCGTGGTCGGGTAGAGGGCAAGGTAGTGCTGGTGACCGGGGCCACCTCCGGCATTGGTCGTGCAACCGCACGCAAGCTGGCGGGGGCGGGGGCCAACGTCGTTACCATCGCCCGCGACGAGCAGAAGATTGCCGAGACTAAAGCCGAGTTTGCCGAGCTGGGACTGACCATCGAGATCTATCAGGGGGATCTCTCCAATCTGGCCCAGGCCGAGCAGATCACCGCTCGCATCGTGGCCGATCACGGCGGCGTCGACATTCTGGTCAACAATGCCGGCCGCTCCATCCGCCGCTCCATCGAGGACTCCTTCGATCGCTTCCACGATCTGGAGCGCACCATGCAGCTCAACTACTTTGGTGCACTCAAGGTGATTATGGGGGTGCTGCCCACCATGATTGAGAAGAAGAAAGGCCACATCATCAACATCTCCTCCATCGGGGTGTTGACCAATGCGCCGCGCTTCTCCGCCTATGTTGCCTCCAAATCGGCCCTCGATGCCTGGGTGCGTACCGCCGCCTCCGAGTTTGCCGATAAAGGGGTGAGCTTCTCCATCATCAATATGCCGCTGGTGAAAACGCCGATGGTCGCACCGACCAAGGTCTATGAGCAGGTACCGATGATGACGCCGGAAGAGGCTGCCGATCTGGTATGCGATACCATCATCAACAAGCACGTTCGTCTGGCCACTCGCCTCGGGGTATTTGGTCAGGTGGTTCACGCTCTGGCACCGCGCGTCGCCCAAGTCATCATGAACACCAGCTTCCGCACCTTTGCCGATCCCAAGGATGGCGATAAATCCAAGGCCACCGCCGATCAGGTTGCCGTCTCCACTTTCATCAAGGGGATCCACTTCTAAGCGCACAGCTGAAAAGAAGATAAAAACAGAGCGGGCCCGCACATTCGGGCCCGCTCTTTTAGTTTGGGATGATTGCTTATGGCTTATTTGCGAGCCAGCAGAGTGAGCAGCAGCGCCGTGGTACGGCTCGAGTAGAGCAGGGTGAGGTGGCCAATCCCCGCCAGCTCGATATCCTCCATGCCCGCCAGACGCTGGCGCTCCTGCGGCATCACTACGTTATCGTGGCTGGTACGCACCGAGATCCCGGGGATGCAAAGAGGCACCGAGGCAAAGCGTTGCAACCAGCCGGAGCCCGGCTCCATCTCGCGCGCATTGGCACCCACCCCCAGCATCGCCAGCTGGCTGCCCTGATGGGGCGTTGCCAGCGTGATAAGGCTTGCCACCTTGTCGCCGCCATGGACCGCCAGATAGTCGCGGCAGACCAACCCCCCCATGCTGTGACCGACCAACACCAGCTGGCTGGCTCCGGTTGCCGCCAGCGCGTCGTCAATTCGCTTGGCCAGCAGCGGCACCATCTCGTCGATATGACCAAATGGCGGCGTCAGGGTAATGGTAGCGACCACATGGCCTGCAGCTTCTAGCCGGGCTCGCTGGGTACGCCAGATCCCGCGGCTGCAACCATAGCCATGCACCAGCAGTACCGGCCGCCGGCAAGGAGGCAACCTGTCTGGCGCCATCAGCAGCGGCTCGAAGGGGAGCAACCAGGTAAAGGTGTAGAGGTAGGCGAGCATCTCTCGCGCCATCATCTTCACTCTCGCCGGCATGCCGATGGCCGGGGAGGGGTAAAAGCGGGTAAATAGCCAGCTACCGAGTACCACCAGGCAACGCAGGGTGAGCAGGGCCAGGATCACGAACAACAGAGTGACCAGCCATGAAAAATCCAGTACCAGATGGGCGATGCTCCCAATGAGCAGCACCTCAACTATCAGCAGAATAAACAGGTGTCGTACGATCGTCATGACCCCATGATCCGGCGACACGGCAACAGAAGTCAAATGACGCTTTTCTACCCTGCAGGCCCCGTCACGCTTGCCCCGACATAGCCCTTCCTCATTACCGTGTCAGGATATTTGCAATACTGTATATCCATACATATACTTATCTCATCATCATCAGGAGGAGGCCATCATGGCTGTTGAAATCAAATATGTTGTGGTTCGTGGGGGAGTGGAAAAAATGACTTTTGCCAGCAAGAAAGAGGCGGACGCCTATGACAAACTGCTGGATACCGCCAATGAGCTGATGGCACTACTTGCCGGCGCCCCTGTCGAGATGACCCCGGAGCAGCAGGAGAGCCTGGCGTTTTACCTCGCCGAGCAGCGTGATAAGCTGCAAAACCTGCTGCGTGGTGGCAAGGTAACGGCAACTGGCAACAAGGAGGAAGAGCCCGCATCCAAGCGCAAGGAGAAGGCGCTCAAACAGGTGGCATAAGCAGTTTCTTGGTGGCCTATCGGGGTAACGGCTTTTATTTCATTCAGTTAAATTGCATTTATAACCATTCTTAAGGCTATTTACCCCGAGAATTTTTTAACAAAGGTGCATATTGATTGCATAAGGTAATTCAATGCCAGGATCCTGTTTCTGGTTGGTCACCATCCAATCACACCTTTGATAAATCGGGCCAGGCCCTGTCTTTCGGTCGATATCACCGACCATTTTTCTTCTCCTTTATCACCAAGCAAGACCATGACTCATCAATCCATTCCCTTGCCGCCGGCCATGCCGCTTTTTGACAATCTCACCTACCTGGAAGAGGGCAATGCCCAGGTTAACCACTACCTTGCCAATCTCAGCCTCAACACAGTGCCTGATGCAGGTCTGGTCTATGAGTTGGCGGTCGACTGGCTGCTTGAACAGCGCCATAGCGAGAACAACTACAAGACCTACCGAAGCGAGCTGACCACTTTTTTGCACTGGTGTTTTTGCGAAGTCGCCATCAGCCCAAAGGCGCTGACCCGGCGTATCATGATGCGCTACCTCGACTACTGCCAGTCACCACCAGAGCCGCTCATCGCCTATCGCAACGTCGCCCAGTTTGTACAGGACAAAGAGTGGGGAGAGCGGTTGCCCAATCCCCAGTGGCGTCCATTTCTCGGTAAAAAGGAGCTGGGCCAACCACTGCCATATCGCTTGAGCGAACAGGCGATGAAAACCAAGCTCGCTATCCTCTCAGCCTTTTTCCAGTTTCTCATTCAGGAGGAGTACATGGATAGGAATCCGGCACTGTTGCTGCAACGGGTGAAAAAGCCCCTTGCACAGGAGGCTGACGATCAGGTGCAAGCCTTCAGCGAGCTGCAATGGTCCTACGTACTGCAGGCCGCCGAAACACTTGCGCAAGATAATCCGGAGCAACATGAGCGCAGTCGCTTTCTCGTAATCCTGATGTATGCCTGTTATCTGCGGATCTCGGAAGTGGCGGCCAGGCCCGGCTTTACCCCCGTGATGGGGCAGTTTCGTCGCGACAGCAAAACCGGCGTCTGGGGTTACTACATACCGAGTAGCAAGGGGGGAAAACGCCGCACCGTCGCCGTCTCACAGGCGCTGCTCCACGCCCTCGAACGCTACCGTGCGTTTCTGGGACTCTCGCCCTTGCCGGCCCCCAACGAGCAGACCCCGCTCTTTATCCGTCATAAAGCGGCCGCCCACGGCAGGGAGCGGGGGGAGCTTAATGCCAATCTGGGGATCCGTCAGCTGCGCGAACTGGTGCAGGCAGTGATAACCAAAGGTGCCGAGCTGGCTGAGCTGGATGGCTTTTATCAGGATGGTGCCGAAATGCGGCAACTGACCCCCCATGCCATTCGCCATACCGGGATCACCCACGACATCAACCTCAATGGTCGACCACTTTCCCACGTACAAGCCGATGCGGGCCACGACAGCATCGACACCACCTCCAAATACCTGCACACCAGCCAGAGCGAACGCCATGAGAGCGCCCAGCAAAAACCGCTCGACAGGTTGCGATAAAAACTCGAAGAGATGAGAGATAACAAAGAGTAAAAAAGGAAACAGGGCGAACCAGTATGCCGTAATTTTACGGCATATTTCTGTCGATCGGCGCGAGCGCAATGGCTGCCCACAGTGAAAAGGGGAGTCCAATACACATATTGTTCAAGCGTTTTAATAGTGAACTCTTGTCTCAAAATACGACATTTGTGGTTTCAGAATATCGACTAAGGGGAGGGGACATTGTTCCAAGAGATATTCGGGTGCAGCTAAATGAGCAGTTGGTTGAACTAGCCAATTCCTACTACCAGCACTATGGCTCAAAGCACGATGCATTATCGGCTTTAGGTGAGGATCTTCTGCGGTTGGCAGATCAAGGTGTCCATGATGGTTCTTCGTCATGGATCGCATTAATACATGAGTTGTGTCGCCGTAGTGGTTGAAGCCTCCCTCGTTATCTCTCACAGCAATGCCGATAACCCTATTTATCGGCATTGCTTGCTGAAACGCTATCGTATCTTTCCTTGAGGGCTTTCAACTCAGAGTGAATCATCCTGCCTACACCCTTGACGATGACAAGTACTATGCCTAATACCATCGCTATGGGACCCAGGATGGGATAGTCATTCCATACCTTCAGTGATCCCCAAATGACCACTGAGCATTGAAAGCATACAAGGAGAACTTCTTGCTTGTTTTTACAAAGGTACTTTGCATATGGAATCAAATGTTGACTATACATCCCGTCATTTACCTCAATCAGTTTCATCAAATCTATCATAAGGGTCACACTGAGCCAGCAGTTCTTCAAGCGTGTAATGCTGCTGGCCACGCAGTTTGGCACGAGCACGCTCCACATCTTCAAACGCCGCAGTCAGCATCACCGGATCACCATCTTCAAGAGCTGCTTGCAGATAGGCAACCATGTCGGCCTCGGTGGCCAAGCAGTCAGCCACATCAAAACGGTTCCATTGTTCAGTTCTCTTCATTCCGTCCTCCTGCACCCGTCATTGCGCATAATGCGACGTTTTGTTAAATCCCCATCTGAAACCTGCCGATAAGCCAGCCCACGCAATTTTGCTGGTTTATCAGGTATTTAGTTGGATGGAACGAGAGTTGACCAAAAACTTCATTTTTCGTTGGTTTGAGTGCGGTTTATCAATTGAAGAGACGGCCAATCTTTGTTTTGTTTCTGTGAAGCAGGTCACGTATTGGGACAAGGGCAAAGATATCCCACCTGCTTATAAACGGCTTATGCGTATGGCTTCGGGTAGGGAGTTGCCTACTATCTGGAAGGAATGGGAAGGCTGGCGAATGAAGAATGATTGTCTTGTCTCCCCGACAGGAGTCACCTATGACAGGCGAAGGCTTGAGGCCATAGCCATCATCCAAGCAGAGAGATCAGAGCGACAGATGGCCGCTTTCTACTGGAGGAAAAAACTAGGTACCAGTTGAGAAAGGAGAGGGCGAAAGCCCTCTTTTTTAATAACTTAAGAATCTTTTGACCTAGTTCAACGCGTCACAGTGAAAATGACTAGAGAGTCAATAAAACACCTTATTAGGCTTTTAGGAGTAGTCGATGAGTTATGGAAAAGCCGCAGTCCATGCGGTGGAGCTGTGTATGAAAGACAAGGATCTCAGTCCTAACGAGGCATGGTCAGCTGGCGTTCTAGAGCACATTGCATCCCAGAGCGGACGGATTAAGGGATGTCCAAAAGGGAGCTTTTTAGGCCTATGCAGCGCAGACAGGGTCATAGGTATCAATCCCGGCAACTACACCCGCTCAATTTACAACCGCGACTACGCCATCACGGCAGTAGAGATCCTGAAGCAAAGCGAGCACAAAATGAGTGCGCCTGAGCTATGGGATAGAGTGATGGCCGTTCATGAAAAGAACATTGTCTCGAATCACCAAATGGAGGTTGTGCTTGCACTATGGGACAAAGGAATGATCCGTTAAGGCAGCAAAGGGTCATGTGATACCATGAACGAAATTCCCCCCGTATTACTATACGGGGGGCCACTTTTAAACAAAAATGCGAAACCTCATGACCACACTGTATAAATACATGCCATTCATTGATAAGTATTTAGAAAATCCAACTATAAAATTGTCACCGCCAATTCTATTGAATGACCCATTCGAAACACAGAACACACAAGCTGTAAGTGAGTATATATATAATACATTTAAAGATAAATATGAGCTTGAAGAATCAGATGATAATGATTTTAGAGATCAGCGAAGGAAAGCATCCATAACAAGAGTACCGATGAGGATAATTAGGTCATCTGGTATATTTTCATTGAGCGAATCAAATAGAAGCTTATTAATGTGGGCCCATTACGCAGACCAACACAAAGGAATGGTCCTTGGCTTAGATGATGACTTTCTAGATGTTGAAGTTAATAAAATGATGCCACCAAAGCTTATTTATAATCCCAAACCAGTCAAGGTTAATTACGATACGGTTAGATTCGATGTAAGTGAATTTAACTCAGGTGAGTCTTATTTAAATAAAGTAAGCAAATCTCTTGCATTAAAGATGCTTACAACAAAAAGCGATGACTGGTTATATGAGAAGGAGTATCGCTCTATACTACCAATAGCGATGGCCGATGAAATAAGATTTATGGGCGTTGTGGCTAACTTAAGTCCTTTACTAGAAAGACATAGAAAGGAAGGTGATTTTTCAATCAACTTTAGAAGGAAAAATAAGCCAGTTAAAATACATGAAGAC
>NZ_CAWNWX010000041.1:29374-43512 GCF_963878195.1 Aeromonas sp. HMWF016 | reverse complement strand
GGCGGTAGAAGAGGGCGCCGGCGGGGTGGGGCTCGCCACCCAGCAGCAGCTCGGCACCTGCTGCGACCGATTGCCGCACCAGCTCGGCGACCTTGCTGGCTGCAGCCGGGTTGATGAGCGGGCCGATCTGGGTGCCTTCACTCATGCCATCTCCGACCTTGAAGGCGGCAACGGCGGCAGTCAGCTTCTCGGCGAAGGCGTCATAGACGCTGGCCTGCACCAGAATGCGGTTGGCGCAGACGCAGGTCTGCCCGGCGTTGCGGTATTTGGAGGCGAGCGCCCCGGCCACGGCAGCGTCGAGATCGGCGTCGTCAAAAACGATAAAGGGAGCGTTGCCGCCCAGCTCCAGCGAGAGACGCTTCATGGTGTCGGCGCACTGGCGCATCAGCAGCTTGCCGATGCGGGTCGAGCCGGTGAAGGAGAGCTTGCGCACCACCGGATTGTTGCACAGCTCGTTGCCCACCGCGCTCGGCTGATGGCTGGTGACGATATTGATGACCCCGGCGGGGATCCCTGCCTGCTCGGCTAGCACTGCCAGCGCCAGCGCGCAAAGCGGTGTTTCGGCGGCAGGCTTGATGACGATGGTGCAACCGGCGGCCAGCGCCGGGCCCGCCTTGCGGGTGATCATGGCAATCGGGAAGTTCCACGGGGTGATGGCGGCGACGACCCCGACCGGCTGCTTGATGGTGGCCAGCCGGCGATCGCCGCTAAAGCCCGGGATGGTGCGGCCATAGGCACGCTTGCCCTCTTCCGCGAACCACTGGATGAAGCTGGCGCCGTAGGTCACCTCCCCTTTGGCTTCCGCCAGCGGCTTGCCCTGCTCGCAGGTCATGATGCGGGCCAGCTCGTCGCTGTGGGCGGTGATGGCGGTAAACCAGGCGTAGAGCTTGTTGCTGCGCTCCTTGGCGGTCAGCGCCGCCCAGGCGGGTTGCGCCGCGTGGGCGGCCGCGATGGCGCGGCGGGTATCCTCTTCATTCATGTCGGGCACCTGAGTGATCACGGCACCGGTAGCCGGATTGGTGACCTCGAAGGTGCGGCCGCTGGCGGCCTCGCACCACTGACCATCTATATAGGCGCGGGATTTGATCAAGCTTTGATTGGAGCTGGTAGCGGACATGGCAAGCCTCAATGGTGAAACCTGGCAGCAAGGTGGCGATGATGCGGCTCATCCTGTGGTGCTGCCGTATAAAATAATAAGCACAGGGAGACCATAAATTGAGCTGAAATGTTTTTCAAGTGTTAAATATATTTGAATTGTTGGTGTGCTGCATGCTAGAAAATGGGCTGTGTAGCGCAGTTTACCCCGATCCGGTGGCTTGGTGTGATGGTTGGGGTGTGCAAAATAATTAACGATGTGTGTGTAGCATCGCAAACAGTCAGGGATGGTGCTGGTCCGCTATTTTAACCAGAGGGAAGAGGGAGATGACCCATGTTGCGGGAGTGCCGACAGAAGATGAGAGGGGGCCTGCCATGAGCGGGTCACAGAGCAGTGCCCGTACCATGGGCGAGCGGTTGGCGGCAGTGCGCCACCAGCTGGGGCTCTCCCAGCGGCGGGCTGCGGAGTTGAGCGGCCTGACCCACGGCGCCATCTGCATGATAGAGCAGGACAAGGTGAGCCCCTCGGTGGCGTCGTTGCAAAAGCTGCTCACCGTCTATGGCCTGCCGCTGTCGCGCTTTTTCGCCGAGGAGGAGAGCCGCCCCTGCAGCGTGGTGATCAAGGCTGAACAGCTTATCGAGCTGGGCAGTCAGGGGGTCTCGATGAAGTTGGTGCACAACGGCAACAACCGCCGCCAGCTCGGCTTTATGCTGGAGACCTATCCCCCCGGCACAGACACCGGCGGGCAGGTCAAGCATCAGGGGGAGGAGGTCGGCACTGTGCTGGAGGGGTCGGTGACCCTGACGGTGGCAGGCCAGAGCTATCAACTCGAAGCGGGCGACAGCTATGTGATCGACACAGGCGAGCCCCACAGTTTCAGCAATCCGTCGGGGCAGACCTGCCGCATCGTCAGCGCCCACACCCCGGCGAGCTTTTAATCCTGACAGTAGTTTGGCAACAGAACCGGTAAGGAAACAGGGATCATGACCGAACATGTAAACAGTTACTACGCAGCCAGCGCCAATAAACACGCGCCCTACCCGACATTGACCGAGCAGCTGGAGTGCGATGTCTGCGTCATTGGGGCGGGTTATACCGGCCTCTCCAGCGCCCTGCATCTGGTAGAGAAGGGCTATAAGGTGGTGGTGCTGGAGGCCGCGCGAGTCGGCTTTGGCGCCAGCGGCCGCAACGGCGGCCAGATCGTCAACTCCTACAGCCGCGACATCGACACCATAGAAGCGAACTGCCCACCGGATCAGGCTAGGCTGCTCGGTTCCATGTTGTTTGAGGGGGGCCAGATCATCCGTGAACGGATCAAGCGCTACAACATCCAGTGCGACCTGCAGGAGGGGGGCGTCTTTGCCGCCGAGACCGAGAAGCAGCTGCACGAGCTCAAGGCGCAGAAGGCGCGCTGGGAGAAGTGGGGCAATGAGCAGCTGGAGCTGCTCGATGCCAAGGGGGTGCGCGAGGTGGTCGCGAGCGATCGCTACGTCGGCGCCCTGCTCGACAAGAGCGGTGGCCATATTCACCCTCTCAATCTGGCACTGGGCGAGGCGGAAGCGATCCGCATCCAGGGGGGGCAGATCTTCGAGCAGTCCGCCGTCACCAGCATCACCCCGGGTCAGCCGGCGCTGGTCAAGACTGCCAAAGGAGCGGTGAAGGCGCGCTTTATCGTGGTGGCCGGCAACGCCTACCTCGGCAATCTGGTGCCGGAACTGGCCAGCAAGAGCATGCCCTGCGGCACTCAGGTGATCGCCACCGAAGTGCTGGGAGAGGAGCGGGCCCGTTCACTGTTGCCACAGAACTACTGTCTGGAGGATTGCAACTACCTGCTCGACTACTACCGCACCTCCGGCGATCACCGGTTGATCTATGGCGGCGGCGTGGTCTATGGCGCGCGGGATCCGGCGGATATCGAGCGGTTGATCATCCCCAAGATGCTCAAGACCTTCCCGCAGCTGGCCGACGTCAAGGTGGAGTACACCTGGACCGGTAACTTCCTGCTCACCCTGTCGCGCCTGCCGCAGTTTGGCCGTATCGGCCCCAACATCTACTACATGCAGGGCTACAGCGGCCACGGCGTCACCTGTACCCATCTGGCGGGCAAGCTGCTCTCCGAGGTGTTGAGCGGTCAGGCGGAGCGCTTCGATGCCTTTGCCAAACTGCCGCACTACCCCTTCCCGGGGGGCCGCCTGTTCCGTATCCCCTTCACCGCCGCGGGTGCCGCCTGGTACACCCTGCGCGATCGGCTGGGGGTATAAGGGCCGCCCAGCGAGAAATGTGTGCTGGTGGTTGCCGCTTAGCGAGCGCAGATGCCAGCACAAACCGGAAACAACAAGGCCACCGCGAGGGTGGCCTTGTTGTTTCTCAAACTGCAGCGCACTGTTTAGCTGTAGAAGGCTTCAACGGTGCCCTTGAGCTTGATCAGGATGGGCTGACCACGACGATCCAGCGCCTTGGGGGAGGGGATCTTCACCCAACCTTCGCTGATGCAGTACTCTTCGACGTCGGTGCGCTCTTTGCCGTTCAGGCGAATACCGATCGGATGCTCAAAGCAGGCCGCCACATAGTGGGGGCTGCGGGGATTGCAGGAGAGGTGATCCGGCAGTGCCGGCTTGGTGCTGGTATCGCTCATGGCTATGACCCGAAATGGATATAAAGTGGGCCATTGTAGAGAATGGCGTCATGGCATTCAAGGCGACGCCTACCCGCACTGCCGCAGTATGTCAGCAATCAGCCAGTGTTCGTAACTTCAGATGCCCCGCTGCCAATACATGACGATCTCGGCGTGGCCGCTATGCTCGCATATTCTCTGCACCTCCTCGCGAAAGCCGTTGCGTGAGTAGAAGCGCCGCGCCTGTTCATTTTCGGCGTAGACGGTGAGATCAAGTCGCTCATGCCGGGCCTTGAGATGGTCGAGCAGCTGGCGACCCAGACCCAGTGATTGCAAGCTCGGGGCGATAAAGAGTGCGGCAACAGCGCCCTGATGCCAGGAGATAAACCCCGCCAGCTGCCCCTGTTCCTCATAAACCCAGCTCTCGCTGGCGGGCAGATAGATATCCCGCATTGCCGTGCGTTGCGCATGCCAGAAGTCGGCGGGAATAAAGTCGTGGGCCTTGACCGAGGCCTGATACCAGAGCTCGACTGCGGTATCGAGATCGGATGCGGATAATGGGCGGATCATAAGTCTTCAATCGTTGAAGGTGGAAAAGAGGCGAGGGGCTACGGCTATTCGCCAAGTCCCGTCACGGTATAGTGTCTCTCGACATTGACCGTGATCTCCCCCCAGCGGGAGGCTTTGACCCGGGCCTGATGGGCGGCAAAGGCGGCGGGATCGCGAAAGGTCTCGCAAACCTCGAAGCGGCAGGGGTTGAGTCTGCTTTGCGTAACCTCGAACTGCAGGCAGCCATGTTCCTGTCTGGTCAGCTGGATATGGTGATCAAGTTCCCCGATGACAGCAGGTAAATCGGATGCAGGCACAATGATATAACCGGTTAGCACAACCATATTTATCTCTTTGGTGGGCAACATTGTTGGATGTATTGTTGAATCAAGGTCGGATGTTTTTATTTTCTGTGAACTCACCCTATCTCTCTTTATATTGTAAATGTCTGGCCAGCACCAAATAAATTAAATTTATAAAGCCTGGGAGCTACATGGTGGTTACCGATATCTGCTGGAGTTTAGGTTGGTGCGGACTGGACTGGCGAATAAAATATCCAATGCACTCTTCGTCGCTCTCATCGAGACAGATTAAAAACTGGTCTTCCGACGGCGAAAATTTCAGATAGTAGACGTAGTCGGTATCCTCATTCTGTGACATATCCAGGCAGTCTTTGCCACCATTTTCATTGAGAATATGTTCTTCAAGTCGGTAAAATCCGGAGGCAGATGGCTCGCGCTCAATAATATAGGATGATTCGATCTGCTGTTGATTTGACGAGGTATAGAGGCGGCCATCCGCCCGGAAGTCGTACTCTTCATAACAGCTGGTATCGGCAAAATTGAGGCGCCATACTCCGATAACCGGATGGGCATCGTTGTTTATGGTCGTAAGGTTCTGGCCTGCATGGAGATTCATGCTGAAGAGAATGGAGAATATAGCTGCTGTCTTGTTCATCTGGTCATCCCTGATATCCATGCGCTGTTATTGAGCCTTGCTTGCCAACGTAGCGTTTATCCAGTTACCGCAACGCCTTGTGCGGATTTTCCCATTTCCAATGACGCAAAGTCGGGCAATCATCGGCTGGAAACACCTCTATGGCTTTTCTACAAGACTCTTATTGTGCGCGTTTACACGATGAAAAGTTATCAAAAATTATCAAAAATCTTTAAAACCAGCGGCCTGTCACACTGCGTAAAGCCAGAGCTGGCGCCGCTGGCGGCGCTCATCGGTCATATTGACTATTAACGGGGTATTTTCTTTTATATTTTATAATCCAAATTGCCTTGCTGAATATCGCAACATCAAATTATCTTTGTCTGGCCGCAGCAGGTCATGACAAGCGACCAACATCAATACCGATGGATATGTTATCGCTTATTTCTGTCTCCTCCGTGCAAAATCAACATAGATGCAGAAGCTGGAGTTTTTATGAACTGGTATTTTCGTGCAATTCAGAGATTTTCTGATTTCAAAGGACGGGCATCGCGCAAAGAATAGCAAAGAATATTGGATGTTCGTTCTTATCAATATCGTTATTTGTGTCATCCTCTCGCTGCTGACCAAACAGCTGGATTATGGCTACAAACTGATGGGCGTATATGGTCTCTTTATCATTGTGCCCTGCTGGGCATTGAGCGTGCGCCGTCTGCACGACATCGGTCGCAATGGCTGGTTTTTGCTGCTGGGATTAATCCCGATTATCGGCCCGTTGATGGTGCTTTTTCTCAAGGCAAAGCGCGGTAATCCCTATTCAAATCGTTATGGTGCAGTCCCTTTTATCTGAAAAAAGATCGACAGAAAGCTCTCCCGTGTAGCAAGCAGGCCGGACGAAATGAGATAGTCCGGCCTCTTTTATTGGCCGCTTACAAGCGTTTGCGAGAGGGGATATCACATATTGCCGATGGTCATTTTTCTGCCATATCAATATGTCGAAAACCGCTTGAAGTGCCAGCGCCGGGTTATTGATCGTTGCCCGCATCCAGCGGGAAGGCGAACAGATCCCGGCGGTAGGTCTCGACCACCAGACTGAACGGCGTGCCATCGTCCCGTGAAAGCAGGGCGCGGTGCTGCAATACCTGCTCGGGGATGGTCAGCGGTGCCGTGCTGGTGGCAATGACGGGCATCTTCATCTCCCAGCCAGCCGGCAGGGGCGCCCAGAGCAGGGTGGAGGAGAGGGTCTTGCGGCTGAAGTTGAGCGCCTTGACCGCGAGCCCGAACGGGGTATCGCTGCTGTCGAGCAGCTGGTTCATTTCCGGAGTGAGTCGGCTTTTGACATACCAGTTGTCCGCTTCCGAGAAGATATGGTCGCCGCAGGCGAGCTGTACCCGACGATAGCCTACCGGCTCATCGGCACCGATCTTGAACAGCTCGCGGGTGGCGGCATCGGCTGGTTTGCGTGTTGTCTGGTCACGCAGGGCGCGAATGCGCGGCTCGCCCGCCATCTTGTGGTCGGCGCACCAGTTTTGCAGGGTGACGGTAGCACTCGGGTTGCTTAGCAAGGTGGCGTTGAGGGTTTGCAGCAGGGCCTGTGCCTTGAGACGGGTCATAGTGCCATCTTGCCAGCCGGCCGGGGCTTTCTCCTGCGCCTGTACGGCGCCGTGGCAGAGCAGTGCGGCCAGCAATAGCATTCGGATCTTCATGTTTTCGTTACCTTTCCCGATTTTTGTGACGGGATTGTAACATCGAGGGACATGAATGCGACCAATATGTGGTCTGATCAGCGCAGGGTTGCGGGCCCCCAAACAGCCCACAACCCAGAGGTGTTGAAGGGAGGTTGGCTGAGGATCAGGGCAGATCCAGGGTAAAACGGGCTCCACCCAGCGGGGACTCATCCACCTGGATCTGGCCGCCGTAGCTGTGGACGATTTCGGTCACTACCGCCAGACCGATGCCTTGGCCGGGGGAGCTGTCGGCCCGCACACCGCGCTGGAAGATCTGTTCGGATTTGGCCTCGTCGATGCCGGGGCCATCATCTTCCACCTCGATGCGCAAGCGCTCGAGATGGCGGCGCAGGGTCACCCGCACCTCGCTGATGGCAAACTTGCAGGCGTTGTCGAGCAGGTTGCCCATCAACTCCATCAAGTCCCCCTGCTCACCATGGAACAGGGCGTCGTCGTCAAAGTGAAACTGGGTTTGCAGCTTCTTGTGACGGTAGACCTTGGTCAGGCTGGCGAGCAGCTTCTCGATGAGCGGCACCGGCTCGGTGCCCTTGCTGGCAAGACGCTGACGGCCGGTGACGGCGCGTCTGAGCTGGTACTGGATCATCTGATCCATGGTGAGGATCTGTTCGTTGATGTTGTCGTGGATCTCCCGGCCCAGCTCCAGCTCGCGGGTGGTCATCTGGATCAGCGCCAGCCGGGTTTTCAGACTGTGGGCGAGATCGTTCAAGGCGTGCTGGTAGCGCTGGGTTTGCTGCCGTTCGTTCTCCAGCAGCTGGTTGACCGACTCGGTGAGCGGGGTAAGCTCCTGCTCGAAGTCGCTGGAGAGAGAGTCGAGTTTGCCGGAGCGAATGTTATCGATCTGGCGGGCAATGGTGCGCAGAGAGCCGAGGCTCCAGTAGGTGGTGAGCAGCAGCAGGCTGGCCAGCAGCATGTAGGCGAGCACCGCCTGACGGGCGATATGACCGAGATAGGCGATGGATTCAGCGTGATAGCGCTTGGCCGAATCGATCATCACCACGTAGTAGGCGGTGGTGCCAGTGCCGGGGTTGCGGATAAAACGCAGGCTGTAGACGAAGTAGCTTTCGCCGTTCTTGATGGTGTGCTTCTTGAAGAAGTAGTCGAGATCCATCCCCCCCAGATACTGCATCAGGTCGCCGCAGATGGTCTCCTTGGCCTTGATCACCTCCGGCATGTGCAGGCTTGACCAGATCCGTTCACCATCGGCGCGGCAAATCAGGGTATCGAGGTCAGCATCCCCGGCATTGCGGGAGATGTGGCTGAGATCGGTAGGGCCGCCATTGCTCGGCTCGGTCGAGGAGAAGAGTTTGGCCAGGTTCTCCTGCATCCGGGCGCTCGCCTTCTGGGTCTGCTCCTCGACATGGCCGAGGTAGAGGGCATAGACGGCAAACCCCATGCTGAGTGCGATCACCAGCAGGGAGCTGAGCAGCAGCTTGATGTGCAGCGAGCGGCGCAGCACCCGCACCATCCGCAGTAGCGGGCAGAATCTCATCAGTTGCATGACAGGTTGAAGATATAACCCTGACGGCGGATGGTGGAGATGGGTTGAATCGTCCCCTCCGGATCCAGTTTCTTGCGCAGGCGGCTCACCATGACCTCGATAGTGTTGGGGTCACCTTCGCCATCGCCGTAGAGCTGGTCGAGCAGCTGCTGTTTGGAGACTACCTGACGGGCATTGCGCATCAAGTACTCCAGAATGAGGTATTCGAAGCTGGTCAGCACGGCCACTTCACCGGCAATGGTCAGCTCCTTGCGGGAGAGATCGAGCTCGTAGTCGCCCGCTTTCACCCGCGGAGAGATAAAGCCGGCGCTGCGGCGTACCAGCGCGTTGAGGCGAGCCAGCAACTCATCCTTCTGAAACGGTTTGACCAGATAGTCATCGGCACCTGCTTCCAGTCCTTCCACCTTGTCCTGCCAGTTGCCACGGGCGGTGAGGACGATGATGGGAAAGGGGATCTGCTTTTCGCGCAGCTCGCGGATCAGTTGCAGGCCATCCATATCGGGCAGACCCAGATCGATGATGGCCACATCGATGGGGTAATCCGTTGCATAGTGCTGCGCAATCCCTGCCTGATCGGTGCTGTAGACCTGATTGTCTGCTTCGGTCAGCAGAGAGGAGAGGTGGTGATTGAGTAGCTTGTCGTCTTCGACCAGGAGAATTTTCATGGTGTGTGCGGCGGTCATAGGGATCCAAGCAGTCAATTAGAAGATGTTCGCTATGCGGAGTCAATCCGTATCCTAATACCTCCCGCCTGTATCGGGACTGAATCACCCGGGCTTCAGAGTTTCCTCCGATTGGTCGTCTATCCCGAGCATGTTGTTATCGATGGCCATCGCATCGGCGTTTGCTGGCTGGCCATGCTGCAAAGGGTGTGGTGATGAGAGAGATGGCCATCAGGTGGCGATGCCACCTGCAGGAGCGGGAGCGTAGCGACCTTCTCTATCTGGTCTGGCTCTGCTGGGGGGCAGCACTGCTGCTCTATGTGCTGGGGTCGGATGCCTATTTATGGCCAGTGGCGCCCATGCCGCTGGTTCTGCTTGTCTGGTTGGGGGAGAAATTCGGAATGTTTGGACGAAAAGCCAAGAGCGAGGGCTCAGTGCCGGAAAAGGCAACTGTTATCGCCGCAGGTGCCCGTTTCAAGGGGGAGTTGCAGCTTGAGGGGGATCTGGAGGTGCGTGGTGTGCTGGTCGGCACCATAGTGCTGAGCGACGGGATCCTGCGCATCATGGCGGGTGGCCGTGTCGAGGGAGAGGTGAAGGCTCCCCACGTCATCATCAATGGCCTGCTGGATGGTGCCTGCTCTGCCGCCGAAGTCGAAATACTCGAGAGTGGCCGCATGCAGGGGACGTTCAAGGGGGGCAGCCTCTCCATCAGCAAGGGGGGCAACTTTATCGGTCATTCTCGTCCGGATGAGAGCTCTGCCAGCTCTCCTGCAGCACTACCAGCCAATCAGGAGCTGGAGAGCGTGCCCGTCGAGGGGAAAGGAAATGTGAAGGCGCTGGCCAAAGAGGGTCGGAGCAAAGGCAGCGAGCCGTTGGCCAAGCAGGCGTGATGGATGCTGGATAGCAAGAGGGGGCCATGATGGCCCCCTCTTTTGTCTGTCGACAACGTCTTAGCTGCGGCGCGGCGGCAGCATATTGGTCAGGGTGTTGTCCTTGAGCACATGGTGATGGAAGAGGGCGGCCACAGTGTGCAGGGCGATCAGGGCGTAACCCAGGTTGCCCAGGGTTTCATGCACCTCCTTGATAAACCCTTTGGCGTCAGGGCTCGGCGCTATCAGCGCAGGCAATTCAAACCCGAAGAAGGGGATGGGCTTGCCGGCGGCGCTCAGCAGCAACCAGCCACACAGCGGGGTCAGAATCAGAAAGCCGTAGAGGGCGATATGGGCCAGCTTGGCCAGTTTGTGCATCAGGGGGGAGAGCTCGGGCACGATACGCGGCGTCGGGCTCATCCAGCGCAGGGCCAGTCTGACAAAGACCAGTGCAAAGATCAGCAGCCCCAGCATGAAGTGCCACTCCTTCATCAGGTCTCGACCCGGGTCTCCTTTGGGAAAAATGTCGCGAAATTCGATCAGGGCATAGACGGCGATCATGGCCCACAGGGTCAGCCAGTGCAGCCCGAGACTCAGGGTGCCGTAGCGTTGTTCACTGTTCATCAGCATGGTTGGTTTCCTTCAGTCAAAGAGTCACATCCGTGTGGCATCTCCCGATGAGCGAAACGATCGGAGGAGGCCAGCTCCATTGGCGACGCCTGCCGGATGCACACAGGTGCAGGCCGGGCGCCCGTTAGAGGAAAATCGTCTGTATTTTCCGCATGATACTGCCATGGAGATGGTATCACTGCCGGCTCGTTGAGGAGCTGATCAATACCACACAATTTACAGGTTAATTAAACCGTGAGCAGTGTGAAGCGCCCGTGAAAAGATCTGCCTGACCCTGATGGTCAGGCCGGTTCGATGGCAATGACCAGACAGGCGGGCTCGCTGATCCGGAAACGGACGTTGCAGTTGAACAGCCGCACGCCGTACTCCTTCTCGTCCGGCTTGCCCTTCTTGTAGGCAGGGCGAGGATCCTGCGCCAGCACTTCGCTGATCAGCTGGCGCAGCTCGGGGTAGCGCTGGCTCCACGTTTGCAGCTGCAACTCGGTGTCCGGGCTGAAGCTCACCGCCAGCGGCGGGGTCGGGGCATCGGGGGCAAAGCCGCCACGGGCCTCCGGCAGGCTGTCGGCATAGGGAATATAGGGTTTGATATCGACGATGGGAGTGCCATCGAGCAGGTCGACGGCCCCCAGCTCCAGCCAGAGTTTGCCGCGCTCGCGGCCCACCCCGTGCAGTTCGACCACCGAGAGGCCGAGCGGATTGGGACGAAAGGTGGAGCGGGTAGCAAAGACCCCGACCCGCGCGTTGCCGCCCAGGCGTGGCGGGCGTACCGTCGGATTCCACCCCTGCGCCATGGTCTGGTGAAAGACGAAGCTGAGCCACAGATGGGAGAACTGCTCGATGCCACGCAGCACGTCCGGCTGATCGTAGGGGGGGAGCAGCTCGAGGCGGGCACGGGCCGATTTGACCAGGCCGGGCTGGCGCGGAATGGCGAACTTCTCCTTGTAGGGAGAGCGGATAATCCCGAGGGTGTCGATTTCGAACTTCATGGCGGATCCTGGCTGAAAACCCTGGCAATTTAGCACATGCAGCCCCAAAACGCAGGCTTCCCCGCGCGGCTCCCTCGCCGCCTGCTGCCGTGATCCCCGTCCCATCCCGGTATATCGAGGGCTGTGCCTTGGCGCCAAGTTGCGTAGGGTGGGACAAACAGGAGGGCGGTGCTGGCTCGCCACGGTGCGAAGACCGCAACAGTAAGCCGGATGGGGAGGGAGAGGGATGAAACTGCTGATTATCGGTGGCACCGGATTTTTGGGGCGCCACCTGACTGCGCTGGCGCTTGATTGGGGTCACGAGGTGACCCTGTTCAATCGCGGCCATCACCAGCATCCCGACTGGCGGGAGCTGGAGCAGCTCACCGGTGATCGCAATGGCGATCTGGGTGCGCTGCAGGGAGAGGGGCGGCAGTGGGATCTGGCCATCGACACCTGCTGCTATCGGCCAGAACAGGCGGAGAGCCTGTCGATGGCCCTGCTCGGGCGCTGCGAGCGGCTCATCTTTATCTCCACCATCAGCGTCTATCGCGACTTTGCCCAATCCGGAATGGATGAATCAGCTCCCCTGCATGCCACCGGTGCGGGCGAGCAGCCCGAGGAGTATGGCCCGCTCAAGGTGTTGTGCGAAGAGGAGTATCGCACCCGCTGGGGTGAGCGGCTCTGCATCCTTCGCCCGGGCGTATTGTGTGGCCCCCATGATCACACCGGCCGTATGGCCTGGTGGGTGAAGCGGGTGCAGCAGGGTGGACGCTGGCTGTTGCCGGGGGAGGGGCAGGATCGACTGCAGTATCTGGATGTGCGCGACTGCGCCGAGTTTGTGCTGCGGGCGGCCGAGCAGCAGTTGACGGGAGTTTTCAATCTGGTCAAACCGGGTATTGCGCTGGCAGATTGGGTCGAGCGGTTGGCGGCGAGAGTGGGGACGGCTACGCCCATTGACGCTGAGTGGGCGCCCTGGCAGGCACTGCTCGCGGCCGGTGTCGAGCCCTGGCAGAGCTACCCGACCCTGCTGCCCAATATGTTGCCGGAGTATGCCGGTTATGGCCGCCTCAGTGCCGAGGCGGCCATCGTGCACGGTCTCAACTTCCGGCCGCTGGAGGAGACGGCCGCCGATCTGGCCGAGTGGTTGGCACGAACGCCGGATGCGGCGGTGGCTGAAGGGATGACCATTGAGCAAGAGATGCTGCTTCAGCAGGTGAGATAGCGCAAGTGCGGATAGACGCGCCATGCAATACCTGAAAACAAGAGGGCATCGTCATGATGCCCTCTTGTTTTTATTTTTACCGGCTGTGCATACGGGGGCTAACGAATGGCTGCACCTGCGGCCGCCAGCAACTCCCGCAAAATGGCCCGATGGCAGCGGGACTCCCGCTCGCAATAGCAACCCACCGACAGATTGGTGGTGTGGGAGAGGGCGGCCAGCAGCGCCAGATCGTGTCTGGCTGCCGGGGTTGCCAGCTCTGCCTTGTATGCCTTGCCGAAGGCAGCCCACTGGGCAGGTGACTCTGCAGCCTGCCCCAGCTTCATGGTTTCGCTGCTGGGTGCGAGGTTGGGGAACCAGACGTCATACCAGTTCTGGCTGGCAAACTCGGTCTTTGGTACGCCGCGGGGCGGGCGACGTACCGTGCCGATCCGCAGCCCCTCGTCGGGGAGGCGGGGCGAGCCGAGACGGACGATGGCGAGTGCCATGAGTCGTTACTTCTCTTCAGCCACTTTCAGCGCCTGACCGTAGCAGATGACCTGCTTCAGGCAGCCGGGGGTATCGCTGAATTCGCTGCACTTGTCGAAGGTGACGCCGTTGCCGCCCATGTCGGCAGCGCGGCGGCGAGCCAGGGTGCGCGCTTCACCGGCGTTGGGCACCGGTTGCTTGGCATCGGCCTGGCACGATTCCCCCTCGACGGTGCCGAGGTAGAGGTAGTTGAGATCGGCCAGCTGAGCTTGCTCGTAAATCCGCACGCTACCGGGTTTGAAGTAGTCGTCGAAGTTCTCTTTATCCAGATTGCTGTTGAAGGCGTAGTTGGCACAGCCGGAGGCAATCAGGGGCATCATCAGGATCAGGCGTTTCATCATCTCGTATCTTGTGTCGGTGATGAGGACAGTAGAAAGGCGCAGGCGCTCCATGTCGGCATCTTGTTGAATAATGAGGGGCCATTATAGGGGTCAGTCGCCTGTGGCGGCCAGCCCCGTTTTGACCCTGAATGTCAGGGTGTGACCGCCATCAGGCAGATATCAGACCGGTGCCAGCCGTTGATGCAGGCTGCGATAGTACTCATCCTCCAGCAACTCCTGATGGGGAGCGCAGAGGCGGATCTGCCCCTCTTCCATCAGGGCGATGCGATCCATCTGCTCCAGCCCCAGCAGGCGGTGGGATATGAGCAGCATGGAGCGGTCGGCTCCCAGGGTGAACAGCAGCGCCATGATCTCCCGCTCGGTCTGGCTGTCGAGCCCCTCGGTCGGCTCATCGAGCAGCCAGAGCGGCGCATCGTGCAGCAGGGCGCGGGCGATGCCGATACGGCGACGCTCACCACCGGAGAGGGGTCGGCCACCGTC
>NZ_CAWNWX010000041.1:13665-29338 GCF_963878195.1 Aeromonas sp. HMWF016 | reverse complement strand
CCCGGGTCAGTACCTCGATCAGCTGCTCGTCAGTGGCGGTCGGAGCCGCCAGCTTGAGGTTGCCGCGCAGGGTATCGGCAAAGAGGTGAACCCGTTGGCTCACCACCGAGATGGAAGCGCGCAGCGCCCCTTCGCTGTAGTCGGTCAGCGGTTTGCCATCGAGCAGGATTTTGCCCGCCAGCGGGCTCCACTCCCGGGTCAGCAGACCCATCAGGGTCGATTTGCCACAGCCGGTCTGGCCCAGCAGCGCCAGCTTCTCGCCTGCGTGCAGTTGCAGGGTGCAGCCGCGCAGCACCGGCTGCGGATTGCCGGGATAACCGAAGTAGAGGTCATTGATCAGCAGGGCACCCTGGCTGGCGTGGGCCTGTTCGCTGCCCCACTCGGGGGCTTTGGCCTCCTGCAGGATCTCGTTCAGGCGGCGTGCCGAGGTGAGGCTGGTGGAGAGGTGCTGGAAGGAGCCAGCCAGCGGCATCAGCGCTTCGAAGCTGGCCAGCGTGGCAAATACCATCAGGGCGGTAACGGGGTCGGGAGCCGCGCCTGCAACGCCGTGGCCTGCCATCCAGAGCATCAGGGTCAGGGTCCAGCCGCTCAGCAGTTGTACCGAGAAGTTGGCCAGCCCACTCACCTTGGCCATGCGGGCCTGGGCGGCGAGCAGTGCCTGCTCGGCCTGTTGCAGTTCACCGAGTGCCCTGGGGGCGGCGGCAAACATCTGCAACTCGGCCTGACCATCCAGATAATCCACCATGCGGGTGCGCAGACTGGCCTTTTCGGCGATCAGTGCCTGACCGGGGCGGCGGCCGAGGAAGTAGAACACCAGCGGCAGGGCGATCATGCCAAACAGCAGAATGGCGCCGAGGGTCAGGGCGAGGTGACTGTCGAAAAACGACAGGAAGAAGACCAGTCCGGCACTGCTGAGCAGGGCCGCGCCGATAGGGGTGAGCAGGCGCAGGTAGACGTGGTCCATGGCGTCGATATCGGCCACTAGCCGGTTGAGCAGATCCGCCTGACGAAAGCCTGCCAGCGTACCGGTGGAGAGTGGCGAGAGCTTTTGCCAGAACCAGACTCGCAGCCGGGTTAGTACCCGGAAGGTGGCATCGTGGCTCACCACCCGCTCACCCCAGCGACCTGCGGTGCGGATGATGGAGAAGAAGCGCACCCCGCCAGCCGGCGTCATGTAGTTGAAGCTGTCTCGACTGGCGACAGCCATCCCGGCAACGGCGGCGGCAGAGAGGAACCAGCCGGAGAGCGACAGCAGCCCCATCCCGGCAATCAGGGTGACCAGTGCCAGCAGCAGGCCGAGGGAGAGGCTGAGCCAGTGTTGACGGTAGAGGCGCAGAAACGGCAAGAGATCAGTCATCGAGAGAGCCCTCGGAACGTTGGGAGAGCAGCCGGGAGAAGGGCCCCTCTGCCTGACAAAGTTGCTGGAAATTGCCCTGTTCCACCAGCTGACCGCGCTCCAGCACCAGGATCTGATCCATCTTGCCTAGCTGGTCGAGGCGGTGGGTGATCATCAGCAGGGTCTGGTTGGCCATCGCCTCTTCAAGGGTGGCCATGATGGCCCGCTCCGAGTGGCGATCCAGGCTGGCCGTCGGCTCGTCCAGCACCATCAGCTGGGTCGATTTGAGCAGGGTGCGCGCCAGCGCGAGGCGCTGGGCCTGACCGACCGAGAGGCCGCCCGCCTGATCGCCAACCGGATAGTCAAACCCCTTCTCCATGGCAAACTCCCATGCCTGCGCCCGTTTTAGGGCCTCCTCCAGCTCGGCATCGCTGGCTGTTGGCTTGGCCAGCAGCAGGTTGTCGCGAAGAGAGGCGTGGAACAGTTGCGGGTTTTGCGAGAGCCAGCCCAGTTGCAGGCGCCACTGACTCATATCGAGGGTGGCCAGCTCCTGACCATTTACCTTGAGCTCACCCCGATAGGGGGCAAAGCCGAGCAGGGCGTTGACCAGCGAGCTTTTGCCCGCGCCACTGATGCCGACAAGGGCGGTGCGTGAACCGGCTTCAAGAGTGAAGTCGATGGGGCCGACCAGCACCTTACCCTCGGCGCTCAGCACTTC
The DNA here is from genome assembly GCF_963878195.1 of Aeromonas sp. HMWF016. Lineage (NCBI taxonomy): Bacteria > Pseudomonadati > Pseudomonadota > Gammaproteobacteria > Aeromonadales > Aeromonadaceae > Aeromonas > Aeromonas sp. HMWF016. The sequence goes on along the minus strand of NZ_CAWNWX010000041.1, from coordinate 27,284 downwards.
CAAACCTTTGGCTTTCACGCTGATGGGGCTGTCGGCGTGGAAAGGGGTGTTGCCTGCGGCAGGCTCGCTCACCTCGGCTTCGAGGAATTCAAGCAGCTGTTCGGCGGCGCCGATGGCCTGCGCTTTGGCATGGTAGTGGGCGCCCAGTTCCCGCAGCGGTGCGTAGAACTCGGGGGCGAGAAAGAGCACAAACAGGCCGGTAAAGAGAGTAACTTTGCTGCCATAGTGGCCAAAATCGAGGTGATCGATATAGGAGAAGCCGAAGTAAACTGCGACCAGCGCTACCGAGATGGCGGCGAAGAACTCCAGTACGGCGGTGCTCAAAAACGCAAGGCGCAGCACTTCCATGGTGCGCTCGCGAAAATCTTCCGAGGCGTCGCGAATGGCGTCGCCTTCAGCCTGGGTACGCATAAAGAGTTGCAGGGTTCGCAGCCCCTTCAGGCGATCGAGGAAGTGGCCGGAGAGACGAGCCAGCGCCTGAAAGTTGCGGCGGTTGGCATCGGCGGCGCCCACACCCACCAGGATCATAAAGATGGGGATGAGGGGGGCCGTGCCCAGCAGGATCAGGCCCGCCGCCCAGTTGACCGGGAATACGGCCACCAGAATGACTACCGGAATAAAGACGGCGATGGCCATCTGCGGCAGATAGCGGGAGAAGAAATCCTGCATGTTTTCAATCTGTTCCAGCAGCAGGCTGGCCCAGCTGCCGGCCGGGCGACGCTGGATATAGGCAGGGCCGAGGCGGCTTAAGCGAGTGAGCACCAGCTGGCGGATGGTCTGGCGCACCGTGCTGCCGGCCTTGAAGCTGGCCACTTCGCGGACATAGGCGAGTGCCGCCTTGCCGAGAGTTACCAGCAGCAGGGTAATAAAGAGGGGGATGGATTGTTCCGGCTGTTTGCCCTCAATGATGAAGCCGTGGAGCAGGGTTGCCAGCAGCCAGGCTTGCGCCACCATCAGAATGCCCTGACCCAGGCCAAAGGCGATGGAGATCGTGATCCAGCGGCGACCATGACTCGATTGCGTGCGCAACCAGCCATAGAGACGTTTTTGCGTTTTTTTATCCATTACCACCATCCTCGCGTCGAGTGGCGCAAGACTATCCTCGCCGTTTGGCCTTGGCAACCTTGTAAATTATCTGTGTTGAAAATGTTTGCTTGAAAAAGCAACCGACTGTTCAATCCTTGTCCGAACAGATTGATTTATTGAAAAAAGTGGCAAGGACGGCATTGCGCTCACCGGCAAAATGCATATAGTAGGAGCCCTGACGCGGGTGTAGTTCAATGGTAGAACGGTAGCTTCCCAAGCTGCATACGTGGGTTCGATTCCCATCACCCGCTCCAAATTTCAGATGCCAGGCGGGCATCGTATAATGGCTATTACCTCAGCCTTCCAAGCTGATGATGCGGGTTCGATTCCCGCTGCCCGCTCCAGCTTCAACGCAAAAAGCCCACTCCTGCGAGTGGGCTTTTTGTTTGTCCGCGATTTGCTTCTCTTTGCCACTCTGCATGGCGCCCGGGATCCGGAAAAAAGAAAAGGCGCCACAGGCGCCTCTTCGGATGGGTAAGCGGTGCGGAATTACTCCTGCTCCAGCTCGCCGCAGAAACGGTAACCTTCGCCGTGGATGGTGGCGATGATCTCCGGGGTATCGTTGACACTTTCGAAGTGCTTGCGGATACGACGGATGGTCACATCAACGGTACGGTCGTGGGGCTTGAGCTCGCGGCCGGTCATCTTCTTCAGCAGCTCGGCACGGGTCTGGATCTGGCCCGGGTTTTCGCAGAAGTGCAGCATGGCACGGAACTCGGAGCGCGGCAGCTTGAACATGTCGCCAGTGGGGCTGACCAGTGCGCGGCTGTTGATATCCAGCGCCCAGCCGTTGAACAGATAACGCTCAACCAGCTTCTTCTCTTCGCCACCGGCAGCCACGTTCATGGTGCGGCTCAGCAGGTTGCGGGCACGGATGGTCAGTTCGCGCGGGTTGAACGGCTTGGTGATGTAATCATCGGCGCCGATCTCCAGACCTAGGATCTTGTCCACTTCGTTGTCGCGACCGGTCAGGAACATCAGGGCGATGTTGTCGTTCTCGCGCAGTTCACGGGCCAGCAACAGGCCGTTCTTGCCCGGCAGGTTGATGTCCATGATCACCAGATTGATGGTGTGAGAGGTGAGGGCCTGATGCATCTCGTCGCCGTTGTTGGCTTCGAGTACGATGTAGCCTTCTGCCTCGAAAATGCTTTTCAGGGTATTACGAGTGACCAGTTCGTCTTCGACGATCAGAATGTGTGGTGTTTGCATGAGTATTCCCAGATTCTTATCAGTTAATTATCTTAAATTTAACACTTCTTGGCGTTTCAAGCCGATTTCCTGACTGATCCTGAAAATTAATTACGTCATCCTGGGTATGAAGGTCAGGCCGGCATAGTGTGAATTTGGCATCAGTATCGGCAAATATCCCTGTGCCACTTATAGGTTCCCGAGAAGACTACTCGAGCAAAGCCTGGAAAGGTCATCCATTACGAAGTTGCCGCATTTTATCAGTTAACAGGAGCATAACAACACCCTTTGCCGTCAGATAGCAACTTTTTAACTCTGTTTTGATATAGGTCAAACCGTGGCACAACAGCATCATACTTGGCCTTAACCGTGTTTTCGCCCCTATAAAATGTAATGGAATGTAACATGTGATTGACATGATTTTGTGGGAAAACTACAAGAAAATTTGCTTTTTAGCGCCATTTGGAATGCCTTCCTGGCCCGAATTTGCCATCGTTACAGCCTGGAATCCAGCCAGCCAATGGGTGGGAGAGCGTCGCAACCGGCGTCGCGAGCGGGCACTTTGGCGTCATCTGGAGGCCATGCCGGGCGTCAATATGGCTGGCCCAGTGTGGGGGATGGCACCGGACGAAAGCTGGCGTGAGTCCTCGCTCGCTGTGGCGCTGCCCCTGCCAGAGGCTCGCGCACTGGCTGCCCGCTTTGGCCAGAACGCCATCTACTGGATCGAAAAGGGACAACTCTGGTTGGTGCCGGTATTAAGCGATAAATCAGCAGTTTGTCTGGGAGATATCGCTGCTTTCTGGATTGTCAGAGCCAATTGTTGATGAAAGAATGAACATCTTCATGCATCTGAAAGGAATCAAATCATGCTGGATCTTCTGCCCGACCTCTGCGATCAGCACGGCGATATGCTGCAAGTGGCTGAACCCTGTTTTCACGATTTTGGTGGCAAAGCCATCTTCTACGGTCGCGCCGTGACCCTCTCCTGCTACGAAGACAACAGTCTGGTACGGGAGCTGGTCACTCGTCCCGGCCAGGGCAAGGTGATGGTGATCGACGGTGGCGGTTCACTGCGCCGGGCGCTGCTTGGTGATCAATTGGCCATCAAGGCGGTGGAGCAGGGGTGGGAGGGGATCCTGATCCACGGCGCGGCGCGGGATGTAGGCACTCTGGCCACGCTGGCGCTCGGGGTCAAGGCGCTGGCGGCTTGTCCGGTCAAGACCGAGAAGCGCGGGCAGGGCGAGCTTGGCGCGGTAGTGAGCTTTGCTGGCGTGACCATTCATGAAGGGGATTACATCTACGCGGATCGCAACGGCGTGGTGGTGAGTGCCACGCCGCTGATCTGATTCAGAAGTTGAAACCAACCCCCAGGCTCAGCGCCTGATCGGCCGTAGAGGCGCTGACACCGTAATTGGCGGTAAGGGAGAGTCTGGGTGTCAGCAGCAGGCTGGAGTTGAGCTCCAGCAGGGTGCTGCCCTGATTGAGCTCCAGATGGCGGATCTGGCTGCCGACATTGAAGGCTGGGGAGAGCTGATAACGAACCCCCGAGCTCATGTTGAAACCTGATTGGCGGTTCTGATCCGCGACCGCCGGCCCCGCTTCCATAAAGAGGCTGACATCATCCATCACCGGATATTGATAGCCGCTGTTGACCAGCCAGAGATCAAAACTGTCGCTGTGATGGCTCTGACTGTTGAGCAGTACTCCGGAGTAACTTTTGACATAGAGTGCGGGGTCGGCTGCCTGCTTGAAGAGATCCCAGTCGGCAGCCTGAGCGGCCATGCTGGTGCAGGATGCGAGCAGTGCGATGAGTAGCGCCTTGGTCATTCTTTTCCCCTCCCTGGGTCCGGAACTGAACTTAAGCATGGCACAAGCATGGCACATGCCAGAGCGGAGTTAAGTGAACTCTGATCACAATAAATCGCTTTGGCTGATGCGCTGAGCATGTTAAACAGGCTGCCATATTGATGAGTCCAATCATTAAGAGGTGAATCCATGAACAAGAAACTGACTCTGCTGGCAGCGCTGGCACTGGGAGGCTGCGCTATGGCGACCGGTTCTACCATGACTCAACTGCAGGCATCCGGCTGGCAACTGCAAGGTGCCACCGGCGATACCTTTACCCTGCAAGTTGTCGACGGCAAGGTGGCGGGCAAAGGCGGCTGCAACCGCTATTTTGGCGGTATCACCAAGCAGGGTGACGGTGTCTTGACGCTAGGGGCCATGGGCTCCACTCGCATGATGTGCATCGGCGACGCCATGAACAAAGAGACCGAGTTCCTGCAAAAGCTGGAAAAGGTGGCAACCTACTCCATCAACGGCAACCAGCTGACTCTGAGCGATGCCAACAAGGCAGCCCTGCTCACCTTCAACGCCGTTCCCGTGACCAAGTAAGAGTCTGTTGCAGACCCTTGGCTGACGCCCTCCCTGCCGGAGGGCGTCTTTGTTTTACCCACAGTAATCCGTTCCCGGCTTCTCCTCCCGATTCTTTTGCTCTTCCTTCTCATCATGGCGAACGGAGTGTCTGCAAATTGATTATTTCAATGATTCTTGTATAGTTGAAATAAAAGAGCGTTCAACGAGGGGAAATTATGAACAAAGAGATGGCCACCAAGGTCTTCGAATCGCTGGCTTCCGGTATCCGGCTCGATGTGTGGCGGCTGCTGGTCAAGGCCGGGCTGGAGGGGCGGGTCGCGGGCGAACTGGCCAGCGAACTCGATATTGCCCCCAACACCCTCTCATTTCACCTCAAGGCGATGCTCAACGCCGGCCTGCTGTCGGTGGAGCAGGAGGGGCGCTTTCTGCGCTACCGCGCCAATATCCCCCTCATGCTGGATGTGATCGCCTACCTCACCGAGGAGTGCTGCGCCGGTCATCCCGAGGCGTGCGGTGTGATGCGCGCCGAGTCGGCCTGCTCCCCCCATGTTCTGCCTGCGCAGCCCTGCTGCAACAAGGCGTAACCGGCCACGACATCCCCTGGCGGCGTCTTGTCAGGGTAATCAGTCATTCACATTTTCAATTACAGGTGCTCAAGCGAATAGCACCGGGAGTCATCATGTCTGCAACCTGTGATGCCAAGGCAGTGCCTGCCATCGGCTTTTTTGAACGCTATCTGACCGCCTGGGTCGCCCTCTGCATTCTGGTGGGGATTGGGCTCGGGCAGGGGTTGCCGGATCTCTTCAAGGCGATCGGCGCCATGGAGGTGGCCAAGGTCAACCTGCCGGTGGGGCTGCTGATCTGGGTGATGATCATCCCCATGCTGCTCAAGATCGACTTTGGCGCCCTGCATCAGGTGAAGGGCCACATGAAGGGGATTGGGGTCACCCTCTTTATCAACTGGCTGGTCAAACCCTTCTCCATGGCCTTCCTCGGCTGGCTCTTTATCCGCGTGCTGTTTGCCGACTGGCTGCCGGCTGATCAGCTCGACAGTTACGTAGCGGGCCTGATCCTGCTGGCGGCGGCCCCCTGCACCGCCATGGTGTTTGTCTGGAGCCGCCTCACCAACGGCGATCCCTACTTCACCCTGTCACAGGTGGCGGTGAACGACCTCATCATGGTGTTTGCCTTCGCGCCGCTGGTGGCGCTGCTGCTCGGGGTCTCCAGCATCATAGTGCCGTGGGATACCCTGCTCACCTCTGTGGTGCTCTATATCGTCATCCCGGTCATCATCGCCCAGCTGCTGCGCAAGGCTTTGCTGAAAAAGGGTGAGGCCCATTTTGACGGCGTCATGACCCGCATCCAGCCCTGGTCGGTGGCGGCCCTGCTGCTCACTCTGGTGCTGCTGTTCGCCTTTCAGGGCAACGCCATCATCGAGCAGCCGCTGGTTATCGCCCTGTTGGCGGTGCCGATCCTGATCCAGGTGCTGTTCAACTCGGGATTGGCTTACTGGCTCAACCGCAAGGTGGGGGAGAAGCACTCGGTCGCCTGTCCTTCCGCCCTGATCGGCGCCTCCAACTTCTTCGAGCTGGCGGTGGCCGCCGCCATCAGCCTGTTCGGCTTTCACTCCGGCGCGGCGCTCGCCACCGTGGTCGGGGTACTGATCGAGGTGCCGGTCATGCTGCTGGTGGTGCGGGTGGTTAACGCCAGCAAACCCTGGTACGAAGCGGGGCTAAGCCGTTAACTGATGGCCGCTAACAGCTGGCCGCGAACTGATGCTATCCATTTTCTATTCACTTGATTTATGAGAGACAGGCAAATGAGTGCAATCACCATCTATCACAACCCGGAATGTGGTACCTCCCGCAACACCCTGGAGCTGATCCGCAACAGCGGCGTGGAACCTACTGTCATCCACTATCTGGAGACGCCCCCCTCCCGCGACCAGCTGGTGGCGCTGATCGCCGCCATGGGTATGCCGGTGCGCGATCTGCTGCGCAAGAACGTGCCGCCTTACGAGGCGCTCGGGTTGGCAGAAGATCGTTTCTGCGATGATGAACTGATCGATGCCATGCTGGCTCACCCTATCCTCATCAACCGTCCCATCGTCGTCACGCCGCTTGGCACCAAACTGTGCCGTCCGTCGGAAGTGGTGCTCGATATTCTGCCCTGCCAGCAAAAAGGGGCCTTCGCCAAGGAGGATGGCGAGCAGGTGGTGGATGCGAGCGGCAAGCGCCTCAAGTAATCATCTGAGTACTCAAGTACGGATTGAAACAGGGCCAGCGTCACGCTGGCCCTGTTTCGTTGTGTGAACAAGTTGAAAAAGTTATTCCGGCTAATCGTTTTACCGCTTTTTCTGTGACGATGATCACTGTACCATCGCCGCCCGACCTGCCACCCGGCCGCATCTCCCCCTGCGACGGCGCTGGCGTCACCCGATACATGCTGTCACCCGGAACGTGAATGACCCCAGGATGGGACCCGCCACTAACCTGTAGGTTTGTGGTCTGCGTGTCGCGTGGGTCGGCACTTCTCCCGCCGGATCGCCCGCGACGCCTGTCTGCAGACTTGCCATATGAAACTCCTCTCTTCATAGGTGCAAGATGACACTGTTATTGAGTCTGGTCGGTATGCTGGCCCTGATGTTTATCGCCTGGCTGGCGAGTGAAAACCGCCGAGCCATCCGCTGGCGAACCGTGCTGGGTGCGCTCGCCCTGCAAACCGGTTTTGCTGCCCTGGTGCTCTATTTCCCCCCCGGACAAATCATGCTCGGTGCCATGAGCAATGGCGTCTCCGCCCTGCTCGGCTTTGCCGACAGCGGCATCCGTTTCGTGTTTGGCGATCTCGCCAGCAACGGCTTTATCTTCGCGGTGCGGGTGCTGCCGCTGGTGATCTTTATCAGCGCGCTGATTGCAGTGCTCTACCACTTCGGCATCATGCAGTGGGTGATCCGGGTACTGGGCGGCACCATCCATCGCCTGCTCGGCACCAGCCGCGCCGAATCCCTGGTGGCCACCGGCAATATCTTCCTGTCGCAAGGGGAGTCGCCGCTGCTTATTCGTCCCTTCCTCGCCGGTATGACCCGCTCCGAACTCTTTGCGGTGATGACCTGCGGCATGGCCTCGGTGGCGGGCTCGGTGCTGGGCGGTTACGCCGGTCTGGGTGTGGATCTGAAATACCTCATTGCCGCCTCCTTTATGGCGGCGCCGGGTGGCCTGCTGATGGCCAAACTGCTGGTGCCGGAGCAGCAACAGGTGAGCGATCAGACCGAGATCACCCTCGACAAGAGCGACTACAGCAACGCCATCGACGCGCTGGCGGGCGGCGCCATGGGCGGCATGAAGATCGCGGTGGCCATCGGCACCATCCTGCTGGCCTTTGTCAGCGTCATCACCATGATCAACGCCGGTCTCACCACCGTCGGCGAGTGGTTAGGCTGGGCCGATCTCTCCCTGCAGCAGCTGCTGGGTTACTTGTTTGCCCCGGTGGCCTGGCTCATTGGCGTGCCCGCCAGCGAGATGATGGCGGCAGGCTCCCTGATTGGTCAGAAAGTGATCATGAACGAGTTCGTCGCCTATCTGGACTTTGCCAATATCAAGGCAGACCTGAGCGCCCACACCCAGATCATCATCACCTTCGCGCTGTGCGGTTTTGCCAATCTGGGCTCCATTGCGGTGCAGCTTGGCTCCATCGGCACCATGGCGCCGGAGCGCCGCCACGATGTCGCCAATATGGGCTTCAAGGCGGTGCTGGCGGCAACCCTCGCCAACCTGATGAGCGCCACCCTGGCCGGGATCTTTGTCTCCCTCTGATGAGATAAAGCCAGGCTGCGCCAGTAAAAAAGCGCCCGCCCCATCTGGGGCGGGCGCTTTGCTTTATGGGGCTTTATGGGCCGGGTGCTAGCGAGCGTTCGCTTCCCCCAGCCGTGGGTTGAGGGAGAGGATACGGGTCTTGCTGACCCGGTGGCGATAGATCTCCCGCAGATAGAGCAGCGCCTTTTTCACCGATTCACGACTGAGGCGAATATCGTTGATGGAGACGAACTTCTCTTTCTCGCGGATAAGCTCCCGATATTTCTTCTCATACATGGGCTTGATAGCGTACCAGTTGGTATCGAGGATCTTGGCCGGGTTCTCGAACTCGTTGAGCATGCTGTCGAGCAGCGCATCGTTCCACTCCTCATTGCAGATCATCTCGATCACCGCCTTGTCCAGATGCTCATCGAAGCGATAGTGATCCTTGGCAAAGCAGCGCTTGATAAAGGCCACGATCAGGGTCAGGAAGTCATCGCTCAGGCAGGGGCTCTTGACGATCAGGGTGGTGAGGGAGATGTTGGCCGACGCCCCGATGACCAGCGCATACCGCTTGAGGGTGGTATTGGGGAAGAGCCCGTTGAGGTGAGACTTGAGCCGGTTGAGATCCATATAGGAGAGCTTGTACTCCTTGGGCAGGGAGATGATCGACACCACAGAGGAGCAGTTCTTGAAGAAGTGCAGCTCGTTGAGGTGGGCCGGGTCATGGCCACTTTTCACATAGTCGTCCAGATACTCCCGATAGTTGCCCGCCTCGATGGGCAGCAGACTGATCCCCTCGATGGCCTGGGTCATCTTGTTGAAGTGGGGCAGCTCGATGGAACGGGTGAAGAGATCGTCCACATTGAGCCCATCCTCCTTGTCAAACAGGCCGCCGGGGGGTGAGATGGACTCGGCATACGCCACCGCCACCGGCCCCGCCAGACTCATAAAGAGGTCGTTGGCATCGAGCCGAATGGTCTCGCTGATGTCGATGCCCGCCCGGCGAAAGTAGTTCTCGTCGTAGTCGGTGGTGACGGCCTGGGCGGTAAGAATGTTGAAGATCTGCTGTGAGATGTATTGGTTGGCGTACTTCTCCATGGTGTTGACGTCAACATGCTGGATCTCGCCATCGTCGCTCTCTTCGGCGTAGCGCATGATGTCGTTGGAGATCAGCATCATGGCATTCCAGGGCCTGATCCGCTTGAGCATGCTGGCATCGCAAGCCTGCTCGTTGTCGAAGTGATAGGAGAAGTCCCACTCCTCGGCCAGATACTTGCACAGCAAACGCCCCGCGTTGATGTGCAGCGCTTCCGAGATCTCGATACCCCGATCACAGATATTGGGCAGGATGCAGATGCCGCTGGTGAAGATGGGATCGAACATGAAGTGCTCCCCGAGGGAGAGGTGCTCCTCCTCTTCTGACGGGGGTGAAAAGGTCTTGCTCATGTAGGAGTACTGCTGGGCCAGCCCGAACTCGGAGGCCATGCCGGAGCCGGTACCGCCCCCGGCACTGAAGATGTAGAAATAGAGGCGGGACTGGTTGGCCTTGATGCCGCAGGAGTCCACCAGATAGGTATGAATGGCCTGCCACTCGGAGTTGGCGAAGTAGTGGGGGCTCTTGTTGAGGATGATCTTGGCCAGATACTGGCCAAGGATAGGGGCGTTACCCGCGCCTCCCGCGTGGATCTCCGACAAGTCCATCACCCGCATCTTGGCGTAATCACGCAAGGATCCACCTTCGCCGCTGCGATTGGAGTGGCGGATGCGGCCATCGATGTCCTTGTCCAGATCCCCCAGCATCACCATGGGCTCGATCAGAAAGACCGGCCGGGCCCCGTTGTTTGGCAGTCGCAGGTTGCGCCGGATCCAGCTAACCGGACCAAACTCCTTCTCCCGCTTTCGTTGCTCTTCACTATTGAACTCATTGAGATAAAAGCTGCGGGCGTTGTAGACCAGCGAGGCGACATCCTGCGCGATGTTGGAGCCGCAGCGCCCCAGCCCCACCAGACAGACGGACGGAAAGTTGTGGGGCACGGTGGCGCCCGTTTCACTCTCTCCGATGGCGGCCGGAAACACCGCGTGGCGCAGCTGTTCCAGATTGGCAAGAATGCGGGCCAGATCCCCTTCGGTGTAGTAGAGGTAACGGTTGCCTGCGTCCTGCTCATCATCCGTGTTGATAGGTAGCAGATCGATATGCTCGGTCATGAAAAAAGATCCCTCTTGGCGGCGAATGTATATAAATCAGCAGCTTTGGACTGCCCGGTAACTCTAGATGATAAAAAGCGGGGGCGCGGTGAGAGGAGGGTGAGAGTTGTGACTGTGTGATCATGGGCACAGCAACACCCCGGAAATCAGCCGGTACTCCTCAACGGACGGATTAGGTGACGGTGCCCCATTTTCCTGAAAAGGGGGACGATCAGACTCAACAACGTGTTGACCCCGTGCCGGATCATCCCGCTCTGAGCGGACTGTTTCCCTTGCACTGGCGTGGTGGCGCATACATGAAAAAGAATTTTTAGATTGGTTTTAGCACTTCCAATCGATTATTTGATTGGGCAGTAACGGCATTAGCGGTGTCAGATTAGGGGAGCAGGTTGGCCAACGCGCCGTCAGCCAGTCTTTACGCGGTCACACAAGGAGACACTCTGATGGAAACACTTGACCAGAAAATCGACACCATGCGAGAAGCATTTATGCAGCAGGAGCGCAAACAGGCCCACGACAAGTGGCAAGCCAGGGTCGAGGAGCTGCTACAGATACGGGGTGAGGAGAGACAACCGGAGGAGCAGGAAGAGTAGTGCTCGCTCCCGGGCGAAAGTTGAGGTAGCGAACGCTTCGTATCGGCTACCCGTTATCTACCACCGATAAAAAAACCACCGACCTTTTGCAGGTCGGTGGTTTTTTTATGGATTGCTGCCGATTGGCTGGCCTGACTTCCGGGCCGAGCAATGGGGTCACATCCAGGGGCGTAGGGATGTGACTACTTCGAATGGGTGACGGGCTCTTCGGAGAGCAACTCGTTGACGAGTCCTGCAGCCAGATGAATATTCGACCCCATCTTGTCGCCGCCCACCGCGTTCGCTTTCCATGATTCAGGGGCTTCGGGATGTGGCCCGGAGAGGGCCACCTTGCCTTTGCCGTATGAGCTGATCAGCGCGGCAATCTGATGGTTTTGAAAATGGGCGATGACCTTGACCTGCTCTGGGCTTGGCACCGGGGTAAATTGCGGGCCGGCCTGGTAATACATCTGGCGCTCTTCACCAAGCCAGCTGATCGGGAAGATCCTGGCGCTAAAGTCGCCGTCATAATCATCGGATGTCGCAGGAACAAGGGCCAGCGCCGGCACAAAGCCTTCTTCTTCAGACCAGCCGGCGGATGCCACAAAGGCACCCCCACAGATCCCGAGGTAGCGGCCACCATTCTGCAAATAGGTTTTTAATGCCGAACGCGCGTCCGCGGTGAAGGCGTTGAGGAGCGGCTCAACATCGTCCTCTGTGCCGCCAACGATAAACACCCTGGCATTATCGAGCTCTGCAGGCAGCTCCCCAATATTGGAGAGATACCTGACCGGCAAGCCCACCTGCTTGACCACATCCGCAATCGCTTTGGTGCTATCCCCATCAGAAACCGGCCCGTTATAGATCAGCGCGTACGGCTCTTGCTGCGGCTGCGCAGAGGCGGCCTCTGCCATGCACCCTGTCATTAACCAAAGGCTGATAACGCTCGCAATCCGCATGACGCTTTTTGGTACATTCATCGCTGCCACTGTCCCTGTGATGTGAACCGAAGAGACTACTTATCACGATCCCGTTCTGCATGTCAGCCGCAGTTAAATGAACATTTCAAGTTAACGTGCCAACGCTGATTGGGCCTGTGTTCGACACACAACGAACGAGCCAATACAGAGGGACAAACCACAGGATTTCGGCCCCTGCTTCGGAGCGCGTGCAACAGCTTTCCTGTGTGACGCCTCTTATGGCTGATGGATAAGGATTCGAGGGGGAATACAGCAACATAAGAGGGGCACTTCACCTTCACTTCACCGAGCGGGGGTAGGGTAGCCTCACGTTTTCAGTTGGAGCTTTACCCTATGCCCACCATAGTCACTCACGCTGCCGTCCCTCTCTGCCTTGGACTCGGGCTTGGCAGCCGGATTATTCCGCCGCGCCTGCTGTTGGCTGGGGTTGCCATCGCCATGCTGCCCGATGCCGATGTGCTCGCCTTCAAACTGGGGGTTGCCTACGGCCATGTCTTTGGCCACCGCGGCTTTACCCACTCCCTGTTGTTCGCCTTTGCCTTGCCCACCCTGGCCATGTTGTTTCACCGCCAATTTCGGGCCCGCGCCGCCACCGTCTGGTCGTTTCTGTTGATCTCTCAGCTCTCCCACAGCCTGCTCGATTCACTTACCACCGGCGGCAAGGGGGTTGGCTGGCTCTGGCCGTGGCGTGACGAGCGTTTCTTCGCCCCCTGGCAGGTGATCCGGGTCGCCCCCTTCAAGCTGGAGGCCTATCTCACCGCCCGAGGTGAAGCAGTGATCCTCTCCGAGCTCTACTGGGTCTGGCTGCCGGGAGGTCTATTGATGCTGGTATTGATGGGATGGCGGGTGTGGAAAAAGGAGAGGTAGTGGTGGGGGGGAAAATTGTTATTGGATAAATTGTGGCTGAGTAACAAATCAGACCTTGGACACCCATCTCTATGATTCTGGCTATGTGACGTCTTGCTCAGAAAGGTGGTGTCCTGATTTCCCTCGGGAAATAAATTATCGTTTCCACGGGTACTTTGGTAGGCACGCCCCGCCATCAGTGCATATTGTATGTTACTATCAAATTTATTTTTCTCCAAAAATCTGATTGCAAGGGCAATGTTTAATATCGTACCCTGTTCGTTCGCATACTTTTAAACAAGCATCAATATCTGGCTGGCGTTTAAATGAATCATCACTCTTCCACCGCCCCTTTCCATTGTGGATCATGACTGGGCAATAACCTGTATAAACTGGTTTTCTCAGAATGCCATTCAATTCAGGTTGATTGATATCTCTATTTATTTCCTTCATTACCACTGGATTGATTGGGGATTCATCCAGTAGAGTTTTCTCATTAGACTTGGTGATTATCACTAAATTTATGCTATTCAATTCAATGGGAAGTTCTTCCAGCGAAATACGTTGCCATG
>NZ_CAWNWX010000041.1:0-13655 GCF_963878195.1 Aeromonas sp. HMWF016 | reverse complement strand
AGAAAGGCATGATGTGGTTGTTGATATAATATATGGCACCCCATTTAATATATGAAGGGCAAGTGGAGTGAAATTTGCTCTCTTGATATCATCCCCATACTCATTCTTCCATGAAATATATTCATTAGTATTAGGTATGGTAAATGAAACTGTTTGCTCCTTTATGGGAGGAGATTGCCCTAGTTCACGACGACCACCATAACTCTGTGATCTATCTACCATGATCTTGCTACCATCGTGCAGCACGACCTCTTCCTGCCAACTGACAATGTCAGAGGAAGTGCAAGATAGGATGATGCTAAATAAAATAGCGAGCGGCATCATCCAACGCCAAAAAAATTTTTTAACATTCATTTTCGTCCCCGACACACATCAGAGTCGTTGCTTTAACGCTCTTTATTTTGTGTTGAATGAGCATCTTCGCAATCAATCTCACCACATGATCAACCGCGTGTTGCAGGAGCTATTTAGGCCCCCCCTTTTTGTGTGCTGACTATACAGCGTCTTGCTCAGAAAGGTGGTGTCCTGATTTCCCTCGGGAAATAAATTATCGTTTCCACGGGTACTTTGGTAGGCACGCCCCGCCATCAGTGCATATTGTATGTTACTATCAATTTTATTTTTCTCCAAAAATCTGATTGCAAGGGCAATGTTTAGCATCGTACCCTTCTCGCTTGCAATAATTTAAACAAGCGTCAATATCTGGTCGGCGTTTAAATGAATCATCACTACTCCAATTCCCCTTTCCATCGTGGATCATGACTGGGCAATAACCTGTATAAACTGGTTTTCTCAGAATGCCATTCAATTCAGGTTGATTGATATCTCTATTTATTTCCTTCATTACCACTGGATTGATTGGGGATTCATCCAGTAGAACTTTCTCATTAAATTTGGTGGTTATCACTAAATTTATACTATCTAATTCGATGGGAAGTTCTTCCAGCGAAATACGTTGCCATACTTTACTATGGAATTTAAAAATAACATAAGGGGGATTAGGCCTACCCCATTTATTGTAAGAAAGGCATGATGTGGTTGTTGATATAATATATGGCACCCCATTTAATATATGAAGGGCAAGTGGAGTGAAATTTGCTCTCTTGATATCATTCCCATACTCATTCTTCCATGAAATATATTCATTAGTATTAGGCATGACGAATGAAATCGTTTGCTCCTTTATAGGAGGCGATTGTCCTAGTTCGCGGCGGCCACCATAACTCTGGGATCTATCAACCATGATCTTGCTACCATCGTGCAGCACGACCTCTTCCTGCCAACTCACAATGTCAGAGGCAGTGCAAGATAGGATGATGATAAATAAAATAGCGAGTGGTATCATCCAACGCCAAAATTTTTTAAAATTCATTTTCGTCCCCGACACACATCAGAGTCGTTGCTTTAACGCTCTTTATTTTGTGTTGAATGAGCATATTCGTAATCAATCTCACCATATGATCAACCGCGTGTTGCGGGAGCTGTTTAGGCCCCCCCCTTTTTGTGTGCTGACTATACAGCGTCTTGCTCAGAAAGGTGGGTGTCCTGATTTCCCCAGAAATATGAGGTACGCAATACCGATGCCGCCGCACACCACCTTAATCACTAAAATCAACGTATAGTAAAAATGCCACGCGTTGCGAATCACTCTTAAACATCGCGTATGTTGGGCTAAAAATCGTAGGTTGGATCTGAACGAAGTGAAGCCCAACGTTTACCACGAAATATATCTGTAAATCTGTTTTGCGGATCTGGCACGTCCTTGTTTATCCGGAGAGGGTTGGCGTAATAATGCTCGCCTATTGGGCTTCGCTACGCTTTGTATCAACTTACAAAAAACCACGCTACCGCCCCTGAGTGACAGCTCCCAGTTCGCTGCTGTTAACCTGCGAGATAGCAACAATCGCAGCCATGGTGCGCACCCGAGAGAGGGATTGTCGTTTGGCTATCTTAAGGGCGAGGGTGGAGTGTTGAGAAGCGTGTTTTGGCGGGAATCGGTGTTGGATCAATAAATTAGTTATCGGTTGGAGAGCAACTCATTTGGCAGAGAATGTAAAGCTGCCCTCACCCCAGCCCTCTCCCGGAGGGAGAGGGGGCAACACGCCCAGAGTCGCAAGCGGGGACAAGCGATAAAAAGAAAGGGAGCCGGTCAGGCTCCCTTTCTCATGGTTATGGCGTGGTTATGCGAACTGGCAGATCAGGGCCACAACCAGTTGACCCCAAATCCAACCTTAGCGGTTGGTCGCGGCCTTCATCCCTTCCACAAACTCCTTCAGACGAGTGAGCATATGCTCCGGATTCTGGTGGTGGGTTTCGATGATCTTCACCACGGCGGAGCCGGAGATGGCACCGGCGGCGCCTGCGGCGATCGCTTCACGCACCTGAGCCGGTTCGCTGAT
The DNA here is from genome assembly GCF_963878195.1 of Aeromonas sp. HMWF016. NCBI lineage: Bacteria > Pseudomonadati > Pseudomonadota > Gammaproteobacteria > Aeromonadales > Aeromonadaceae > Aeromonas > Aeromonas sp. HMWF016. Next base: position 11,256 of record NZ_CAWNWX010000041.1, on the reverse strand, counting down.
GCCAAAGCCGAGCAGGGCCGGGGGGGCGTTGAACTCGCGCAAGGTGTTGATCAGCCCCTCCACCGGCATGCCGGCCTTGGTCTCGGCACCGGTGACACCGGCGCGGCTCACCAGATAGGTGTAACCATTGCCGAGCTCCGCCACCTGTTTCAGGGTTTCGGCATCGCCATTGGGCGGGGCGATAAAGATGCTGTCGATGCCGAACTTGTCGGCGGCCGCCTTGTAGGGGGCGCACATCTGCACCGGCACGTCGGCGACCAGCACCGAATCCACGCCCGCCTGCTGGCACTTCTCGTAGAAGCCGTCAATTTTGCGCACATAGACCAGGTTGGCGTAGACCAAGAGGCCAATGGGCAGCTGTGGGTACTTGGCGCGGATGCGGCCGAGCAGCTCGAAGCAGTCGTCCGGGGTGGTGTGGCTGGCAAATGCCCGCAGGGCGGCGCCCTGAATAGTGGGGCCGTCCGCTACCGGATCTGAGAAGGGAATGCCGAGCTCAAGGGCATCGGCGCCCCCTGCGACCAGCGCATCGACGATGGCCAGCGAGAGTTCAGGAGTGGGGTCACCCAGCATCACGAACGGCACAAAGGCGCCCTGATTGGCCGTGTCCAGACGGGAGAAGAGTTGTGCGTAACGGTTCATTTGCAGGTTCCTTCTTTCTCGATGCTTTCTGTTTCCAAGATGTCAGCCACGGTGAAGATATCTTTGTCGCCACGGCCGGAGAGGTTGACGATGAGCACCTGCTCTTTTTCCGGTTCACTGCGGGCCATCTTGAGGGCGTGGGCCAGCGCGTGGGAGGACTCCAGCGCCGGGATAATGCCTTCGGATTTGGCCAGCTCCTGGAAGGCGTCCAGCGCCTCCTTGTCGGTGATGGAGACATACTCGGCGCGGCCGATGGAGGCCAGATGGGCGTGCTGCGGGCCGACGGAGGGGAAGTCGAGCCCCGCAGAAACGGAGTAGGACTCCTGAATCTGGCCCTGATTGTCCTGCATCAGGTAGGAGTGCATGCCAAAGAAGACCCCCTTGCTGCCGTGACCCAGCGGCGCACCGTGCTCGCCGCTCTCGATACCGTGGCCACCCGGCTCGACACCGATCAAACGCACCGACGGCTCATCGATAAAGTCGGCAAACATGCCGATGGCGTTCGAGCCGCCGCCGACGCAGGCGATCACCGCATCGGGCAGTCGCTCCTCCTTCTCGAAGCACTGAGCCTTGGCCTCTTCGCCGATCATCTTCTGAAACTCCCGCACGATAGTGGGGAAGGGGTGCGGGCCGGCGGCGGTGCCGAGCAGGTAGTGGGCCGACTCGTAGTTGGCAGCCCAGTCACGCAGCGCCTCGTTGCAGGCATCTTTGAGGGTGGATGAGCCGGAGTGCACCGGAATGACGGTGGCCCCCATCAACTTCATGCGAAATACGTTGGGCTTCTGGCGCTCGCAATCCTTGGCACCCATATAGACCCGGCACTTGAGGCCGAGCAGTGCGCAAGCCAGCGCAGTGGCCACGCCGTGCTGACCGGCGCCGGTCTCGGCGATGATCTCGCTCTTGCCCATCCGTTTGGCCAGCAGCGCCTGACCCAGCACCTGGTTGGTCTTGTGGGCGCCGCCGTGCAGCAAGTCTTCACGCTTCAGATAGAGGCGGGTCTTGGTGCCTTTGGTCAGATTGCGGGTCAGGGTGAGCGGGGTTGGGCGACCAGCATACTCGGTCAGCAGGGACTGAAACTCGGCGATAAAGGCCGGATCATCCTTGGCATCGACAAAGGCTTTTTCCAGCTGGAGCAGGGCCGGGATAAGGATTTGGGGCACATACATGCCACCAAATTCACCGAAAAACGGGTTGAGCAGGGTCATAGACTATTCCTTGTATTTATAGGCTTAAGCGATTCATTCATTTGGTGCATGTGTTTAGCGGGTTCGCAGCGCTTTTTCACAGTTGGCGCAGAGCGCCGAAGGCGGCTGCAATCTTGTGCGCATCCTTCTGGCCCGGGGCACTCTCCACCCCGGAGTTGAAATCAAGGCCGAGGCAGCCCACTTGTGCCGCCTGCAGGGCGTTGTCGGGATTAAGGCCGCCCGCCAGCATCAGCTTGGCTTTATCGAGATTGGCCAGCATGGCCCAGTCAAATGCCTGACCAGTGCCGCCGCTCTGGCTGCCGACCGCAGTTTTCACGACAGTATCGAGCAGCAGGCGATCGGCCGGGTAGCCGAGGGCGGGCAGCGGCTCACCGCTTGTGACTCCAACTGCCTTCCAGATCTGGCAGCCAGCTGGCAGCAGCGCGCGCAGCCCCTCGATATAGGCGGCATCTTCATCCCCGTGCAGCTGCACCGCGGCGAGTCCCAGCGCTTCCACCGTCTTGACGATGGTGGCGGGCAGGGCGTTGCGAAATACTCCGACAAAGCTAAGCGGCGCACCCGCCATCACGGCGCGGGCGGCGGGAATGTCAACATAGCGCGGGCTTTTGGAAACAAAGATCAGGCCGCCAAATACCGCACCCGCCTGATGGGCGGCGGCGGCATCTTCGGCGCGGGTGAGGCCACACACCTTGTTCTGGCCCAGTACCAGCTTGCGCACCGCAGCCTCCAGATCCGGCTCGGCCATCAGGGATGAGCCCACCAGAAAGCCTTTGGCGTGGTGGCGCAGATCCGCCACCTGAGCGCGATGGTTGATGCCGGATTCGCTGATCACTACCCGATCGGCTGGGATGTCTTTGGCCAGCTGTTTGGTGCGGTTGAGATCGACGCTCAAATCGCGCAGATCCCGGTTGTTGATGCCAATCACCGGCGCGCCAAGGGCGATGGCGCGGGTCAGCTCCTCCTCGTTGCTCACCTCGGTGAGCACGCCCAGGCCCAGCTCTTTGGCCACCGCGAACAGGGCGCGATAGCCCTCGTCGGTGAGCACAGAGAGCATCAGCAGGATGGCGTCCGCCTGATAGTGGCGGGCCAGATAGACCTGATAGGGGTCAATCATGAAATCCTTGCAGAGCACCGGCTGGCTGACGCGGCTGCGCACCCGCGGCAGGAAGGCGAAATCCCCCTGAAAGAACTTCTCGTCGGTCAGTACCGAGATGGCGGTGGCGTATTTGCCATAGATGTCGGCGATCGCCTCCGGGCTGAAGTCGTCGCGGATCAAGCCCTTGGAGGGGGAGGCCTTCTTGCACTCCAGAATAAAGCGGGTGTCACCCGCCTTGAGGGCGCCGACGAAATCCCGATCGCTTGGGGTCAGCGCGCTCTGGAAGCTCTCCAGCGGCTGGGCCAGTTTGCGGGCGGCAACCCACTCCTGTTTGGCCGCCACGATTTTGCCGAGGATGGTCTGGCTGATGGAGGCCATGTTCAGAAAAGCATGGGGGGCAATAAGGTCTGACATCTCGTTATCCTTGCGAAACTGGCTCTTGCCCTGCGGGCGTTCTGAATGACTGTTGTGCAATGTGGTGGCTGACATCATGCCTCCTGATGACCCGCTTCCTGATGGCTTAAAGTGGCCAGCCGGGCGGCGAGATCCGCTGCCTTGCCGCTCGCAAGCACCGCCAGCACCTCGGCCGCCGCGCTCTTGAGATCGGTCGCCTTGCCCGCCATCAGCAGCAGTGGCGCCACATTGGCGGCGATGGCGGCGTTGTGGGCCGGGGTGCCACGCCCTTCCAGAATGGCGGCGGTGATGGCGCGGTTCTCTTCCGGTTCCCCGCCCTGAATGGCGCTGACCGGATAGGTCTCGAGGCCAAAGTCAGCCGGGGTGATCATAAATTCACGGATTTCGCCGTCACGGATCTGGGCCACCTGGGTCGGGCCGTGGATGGCAATTTCATCCAGCCCGGCACCGTGAACCACCATACCGGTTTTCAGCCCCAGTGCCAGCAGGGTTTCTGCGATGGGGCGCACCAGCTCGGGGGCATAGACCCCCATCAGCTGATAGGTGGGGCGAGCGGGGTTGATAAGCGGCCCCAGCACGTTGAACAGGGTGCGGGTCTTGAGGGCTTGGCGCACCGGCATGGCATGGCGCACCCCGGCGTGGTACTGGGGGGCGAACAGGAAGCAGATGCCGAGCTCATCGAGGCAGCGGCGCGCCTGCGCCGGGCTCATGTCGAGCTTGATGCCCATTTTGTCGAGCAGATCGCTCGAACCCGACTTGCTCGAGACCGAGCGGTTGCCGTGCTTGGCCACTTTCAGGCCGCAGGCGGCGGCGACCAACGCCGAGGTGGTGGAGACGTTGATGGTGTTGAGGCCATCGCCACCGGTGCCGACTATGTCGCAGAACTCGTAATCCGGACGCGGGAAGTCGCGCGCTTCTGCCAGCAGCGCCTCGGCGGCGCCGGCGATCTCCTCCGGGGTCTCCCCCTTGATCTTGAGGGCAGTCAGCAGGCTTGCCAGCACGATGGGGTCCACTTCGCCACGTACCACCTGACCGAAGGCGTCGCGGGTACTTTCACGGCTCAGAGACTGACCCTGATAGAGGGTGTTGAGATGTTGATGCATGTTGGTCTCCTTACCGCGCGCCGCGTGTCGAAAAAATGCTTTCTGGACGGGTGATATGGGCGAGCGCCTGGGTCAGCAGACGGGCCCCTTCCGAGGTCATGATGGATTCCGGGTGGAACTGGAAGCCCAGTACCCGCTCATCCTGCTGCTCGATGGCCATGGGCATCCCCTGATAGTGGGCAATCACCGTCAGCTCTTCCGGTACATAGGTGGCGACCAGCGAGTGGTAGCGGGCTACCGGCAGCGGGCTCGGCAGACCGGCGAAGGCACCGTGGCCGTTGTGCTCAATCAGCGAGCGCTTGCCGTGGACAATCTCGCCCGCCGCGCCGACGGTGCCACCGTAGGCTTCGCACAGGGCCTGATGACCGAGGCAGATGCCGAGGATGGGCACCTGACCGCGGGCCAGTTTGATCAGATCAATCAGGCAACCCGCTTCGTGGGGGGCACCCGGGCCCGGCGAGAGCACCAGCACGGCGTCCCCTTCGCAGGCGGCGATCTCGCTCATGATGCGGCTCGCCGGCAGGCTGTTGCGGTAGATCCGCACCGGATAGCCGAGGGAGCGAAACTGGTCGACGAGGTTGTAGGTAAAGGAGTCGAAGTTGTCGAGCAGGAAGATGTTAGTCATGGCTCACGTCCTTATGTTGCTCCTGCTGGGCGCTCAGGGCTTGCAGGGAGGTGCCATGGCTGGCAGCGATGGCGGCCAGCACGGCGGCCGCCTTGGCGCGGGTTTCGTCCGCTTCGGCTTGCGGTTTGGAGTCATAGACCACCCCGGCACCGGCCTGTACGTGTGCCACGCCATCTTTGACAAATGCCGAGCGAATGACGATGCAGGTATCCATCTCGCCGGCGCCGTTGATGTAGCCAACCGCGCCGCCGTAGCTGCCGCGGCGCTTGCCTTCCACCATGCGAATAAGCTCGCTGGCGCGGATTTTGGGGGCACCGGTAAGGGTGCCCATGTTCATGCAGGCCTGATAGGCGTGCAGGGCGTCAAGATCGGCGCGCAAGGTGCCGACTACCTTGGAGACCAGATGCATCACGTGGCTGTAGCGATCCACTTTCAACAGCTCCTTGACGTAGCGGGTGCCGGGTTCGGAGATGCGGGCGATGTCGTTGCGGCCCAGATCTACCAGCATCAGGTGCTCGGCCACCTCTTTCTCGTCCTGACGCAGTTCCAGCTCGATGCGGCCATCGAGATCCCGGTTGATGCTGCCATCCGGGTTGAAGCCGCGGCGGCGGGTTCCGGCGATGGGGTACATCTCCACATCGCGGCTGGTGGCGCAGAACTTCACCGCGCTCTCGGGGGAGGCGCCAAACAGGGTGAAGCCCTCATCCTGCACGTAGAACATGTAGGGGCTGGGGTTGGTCTGTTTGAGGCGGCGATAGGCGGCGATGGGGCTGGGGCAGGGCAGGGAGAAGCAGCGGGACGGCACCACCTGGAAGATGTCGCCACGGCGAATAAAGCCCTTGAGCTTCTCCACTTCGGCGCAGAACTGCTTGTCGCTCTTGTCCACGCTGATGCCGCCGGTCAGGGCTGGCGTTACCGGCTCCTGTTGCGGGGCCTGCTGGCAGGCTTGCTTGAACTGGCCGAGACGCTCGCTCAGGCGGTGGTATCTGTCCTCCACCCGGCTCTCGTCGCTGTCGCCGCCAAAGATGCAGGCAATCAGCTGGGTGGTGCGCTCGATATGGTCGATGGTGATCAGGGTTTCGGCCACGTAGAAGCAGTAGTCGGGGCAGTCGTTGCTCCCCTGCGGCACTTCGGGCAGATCTTCAAAAAAGGCGATGAGGTCATAGGCAAAGCTGCCCGCCATAAAAAGGGCCTCTTTGCCGAGCTGGCAATCGAGCTCCTGCTGCAGGGTGCGCAGCACGTCCAGCACGCTGATCCCCTTGAGGCGGCTATCTTCATCCTGCTCCCGATCGGAGGCCGGGAAGTCGAGTTGCAGCTCGCTGGCCACCAGGCTCTGGATAACGGCGGCGGGCAGGCGCTCGGTCAGCAGGCTCTGCAACTGGGCGCCGTTGTCATTGAGGCTGCGTACCCGCACGGTGCGGCCGCGGCACTCGATGCGCAGGCAGGCATCCACCAGCAGCAGGCTCTGTTTGCCCGCCTTGGAATCGATCTCGACCGATTCGAGCAGCAGGGTGTTGGGGCGCTGCTGGCAAAACTCGCTGTAGAGCGCCAGCGGATCGGCCACATAGGGGGCGTTGAGTTTGAGGGTATCGAATTCACCCAGAGGAAGGCGGTGCGTGGCTGTCATAGTGCGTTCCCTTGCGTGTGATGCGTGTTACCGATGTTCATGACGTCTAATACCTTGAAAAAGTGCCTTGAAAATGAGGTGGGTTCTGGCGGTTTCAGCAGGGGCGCCATCGCCTGGTCATTACGCTTGTCTGAATTCTCGGTTTCATCACAGCTCCATTTGCCGGATAATAAAAAAGCCCGCTGGGGTCAGCGGGCTTTTTCTTTGGGTTCTTAATTTGCTGTCAGTTTACAGGTACAGCAACGACCACACGCCCGCATGTCAGGGAGTGTGCCACCACCAAATGGTCAGGATGGAAGTCGTTTGCATGATAAAGTCCTGTAAAAAGATGTTTGCAATGAAGTGCCTACAGAAAACGATAAAGCCGCGGCCAAGTCAAGTCGCTTTTTAGCCTTCTTTCACCGATTTTTCATGAATGGTGACCTGACCACGAGAGCGGAATAACCCGATGAGATTCGATCTTCACTGTCATACTACCGCTTCGGATGGCGTGCTGAGCCCCGCCGAACTGGTGCGCCGCGCCGCCGAGAAAGAGGTCGAGGTGTTAGCGATCACTGACCACGACACCCTTGCCGGCCTTGATGAGGCACGCCGCACTATCGCCGCAGAGCAGCTGCCGCTGCGACTGGTGAGCGGAGTGGAAATTTCCACCGGCTGGGAGCATCACGAAATCCATATCGTGGCGCTGGGAGTGGATGAAAAAAATCCGCAGCTGACCGACTTTCTGGCCGGTCAGCAGGCCCGCCGCGAAGAGCGCGCGCAGGAGATCGGGCGCCGTCTGGAGAAGTGCCTCATCCCCGGCACCTATGAAGAGGCCAAAGCGCTGGCCGGTGATGCCGCCGTGACCCGGGCCCACTTTGCCCGGGTGCTGGTGGCGCGCGGGGTGGCCGACAACATGCAAAAGGTATTCAAGAAGTACCTGAGCCGGGGCAACAAGGGGTATGCTCCTGCCCAGTGGCCTGAGATGCGTGAAGCGATCATTGCGATTCACGCTGCGGGCGGGCTGGCGGTGCTGGCCCATCCGAGCCGTTACGATCTCACCGCCAAGTGGATCAAGCGGCTGCTGGTGGCCTTCAAGGCGGTGGGCGGCGATGCCATGGAGGTATCGCTGCCCCAGCAGAGCCCGCAGGAGCGGGCCAATCTGGGCCAGTGGGCGAACGAATATGGTCTGGCCATTTCGGTGGGGTCCGATTTTCACTTCCCCTCCAACTGGACCGAGCTGGGCCGCCACCTCTGGCTGCCCAAAGAGGGGACGCCGCTCTGGCTGGTCTCTCCCGATCACTTCGGGCTGAGTCAGGAAGAGCATGCCGCTCTGGTGGCTAGTCGCTGACCGGCGGCAAGAGACGAATTTTAAAGCAGAATAGTAAGTGAGTGCCGTGGAGCCAGGCTCCATGGCCATCAAGCGGGCAGATGTTGCTGCCCCCATTGCGAGAACAAGGTATGAGTCAGCACTTTTACGTACATCCGGAAAACCCGCAGGCGCGTCTGATCAGCCAGGCGGTGCAGATCATCCAGAGCGGCGGCGTTATCGTCTATCCGACCGACTCCGGCTATGCGCTGGGTTGCCACATGGGTGACAAGGGGGCGCTGGAGCGCATCTGCCGCATCCGCCGTCTCGACGCCAACCACGATTTCACCCTGGTCTGCCGCGATCTCTCCGAGATCGCCACCTACGCCAAGGTCGATAACGGCGCGTTTCGCCTGATCAAGAACAACACCCCGGGCGCCTACACCTTCATCTTCAAGGCGACCAAAGAGGTGCCGCGCCGCCTGATGAACGAGAAGAAGAAGAGCATCGGGATCCGGGTGCCGGACAACCGGATTGCCCAGGCGCTCTTGGAAGCCCTCGGCGAGCCGCTGCTCTCCACCTCGCTGATCCTGCCTGACTCCGAGATGGCCGAGTTCGACCCGGAGGAGATCTACGACAAACTGGGCAAGCAGATCGATCTGGTGGTCAACGGTGGTTATCTGGGTGAGCAGCCCACCACGGTTGTGGACTTCTCCGACGACGACCCGGTAGTGCGCCGTCGCGGTGCCGGAGACCCGACCCCGTTTGAGTGATACCGCAGATCCTTTGACGACCAGCACCGGCGATAACGGCGCGGGCGTCACACCTCCCATCGCGAAAGTCCTGGGGCAGCCCTACCACGAGCTGCCCCAGGACTTGTTCATCCCGCCCGATGCGCTGGAGGTCTTTCTCGATACCTTCGAGGGGCCGCTCGATCTGCTGCTCTACCTCATCCGGCGCCAGCAGCTCGATATCCTCAACCTGCCGATCCTGCAGATCACCGCCCAGTACATGGAGTACGTGGAGCTGATGCAGGGGCTCAATCTGGAGCTCGCGGCCGAATATCTGCTGATGGCGGCCTGGCTGGCCGAGATCAAATCCCGCCTGTTGCTGCCCAAGGCCCCCGAGCTGGAGGATGAAGAGGAGGGGGAAGATCCGCGGGTGACACTGATCCGCCGCCTGCAGGAGTACGAGCGCTACAAGGTGGGGGCGGAGCGGGTCAGCGAGCTGCCACGGGTGGAGCGGGAGATCTTTATCGCCGCCGCCCTGCCGCCCGATTTTGGCGATCTCAAGCCGCTGGCGCCCGATGTTTCGCTGGTTGAGCTCGCCCTTTACATGCAAAGTGTGGTAAAACGCGCGACTCATTTTGAGCATCACCAGATCCGCCGCGAACAGATCCCGACCCGGGTGCGCATGGCGGAGATCCTCGCCATGCTCTCGCTTGGCCAGACCCTGCGCCTTGAGCAGGTGCTGCGTGCCGAAGAGGGGCGGATGGGCGTGTTGGTGACCTTTCTGGCGCTGCTGGAGCTGTGCAAGGAGCAGCTGATCTGGATTTTGCAGGCCGAGCCTCTGGGTCCGATCCATTTTGCCCTGGCCAGCCAGAGCGAGGAGGGGGAGCGTGGTCTTGCCCATTGAGATGGCTTTTGCGAGGAACGCCCAATGGCACTGCCAGCTGAACGATTAAAGACGCTGATCGAGGCGGCCCTCTTTGTCGCCGGGCGTCCGCTCAACGTCAGCGAGCTCAAAGGCAGCGTGCTGGCCGACTATCCGGTCACCACCCGCTACGTGCAACTGCTGCTGGCGGAGCTCAAACAGGATTATAGCGAGCGGGGCGTCGAGCTCAAGGAAGTGGCCTCAGGCTGGCGCTTTCAGGCTCGTCAGGATTATGCCGAAGAGCTCTCGCGGCTCTGGAGCGAGCGGGCCCCCCGCTACTCGCGCGCCGTGATGGAGACGCTGACGCTGATCGCCTATCGTCAACCCATCACCCGGGCCGAGATCGAAGCGATCCGCGGGGTCGCGGTCTCGAGCCAGATAGTGAATACCTTGAAAGATCGTGGCTGGGTGCGCAGCATAGGCCACAAAGAGGTGGCGGGTCGCCCCGAGCTGCTCGCCACCACCAGAGCATTTCTGGATTACTTTAATCTGCAGAGTCTGGAACAGCTCCCCGAGCTGGATCCCGAACTGCAACCCCCGTTGTCCGCCATGTTTACGGGCAGCGATCAACAATCAGGTAACCCCGATGAGTGAAAAACTGCAAAAAGTGTTGGCCCGCGCGGGTCACGGCTCCCGTCGTGAGATGGAGGCCCTGATCACCGCAGGTCGGGTCAGTGTGGATGGCAAGGTCGCCACGCTGGGGGATCGCGTCGAAGTGAACGCCGTGATCCGGGTGGATGGTCACCAGGTCAAGACCCGTGCCGCAGAGGAAGTGATCTGCCGCGTGCTGGCTTACCACAAGCCGGAAGGGGAGATGTGTACCCGTCACGATCCGGAAGGTCGTCCTACCGTGTTTGATCGCCTGCCCAAGATGGAAGGGGCCCGCTGGATTGCGGTCGGCCGCCTCGACGTCAACACCTCAGGTCTCTTGCTGTTCACCACCGACGGTGAACTGGCCAACCGCCTGATGCACCCGAGCCACGAAGTGGAGCGCGAATACGCGGTGCGCGTGTTTGGCGAAATCACCGAAGCCATGCTGCAGCGCCTGCGCAAGGGCGTGCAGCTGGAAGATGGCATGGCCAAGTTCAACAAGATCAAGCCGGCTGGCGGCGAGGGTCTGAACCAGTGGTTCAACGTCACCCTGACCGAAGGTCGCAACCGCGAAGTGCGCCGCCTGTGGGAATCCCAGGAAGTGCAGGTCAGCCGCCTGATGCGGATCCGCTACGGCGACGTCAAACTGGATCGCGGCATCCCGCGTGGCGGCTGGCAGGAGCTGAAACTGCCGGAAGTGAATTACCTGCGCGGTCTGGTCAACCTGCCGCCGGAGACCGAATCCAAGGTCGATCTGCAGCAGGATGGCAAGAGCAGCCGCCACAAGCAGGCCGCCCAGATCCGTCGCGCCGTCAAGCGCCACAAGGAGCTGCAAGGCAAGGAGCCTCGTGCCCGTGCCACCACCGCCCGTCGCAAGCCGCAAGCCTCTACCCGCAACTCCGGCACCGGTAGCAAATAAGCGCCATGTGCCTGTAACGCCCGCCTAAATAGGTGTGCAACCTTGCCAAAAAGCCCGCACCAACAGGTGCGGGCTTTTTTATATCCTTAACAATAT
>NZ_CAWNWX010000040.1:0-1948 GCF_963878195.1 Aeromonas sp. HMWF016 | reverse complement strand
TGCGGTCGACCCGCTGGCCGCCAATGGGCAGGGTGCGGCCATCGTGCTCAATCAGGTGGACAACGTCATCACCGGCAGTGTCGGTACGGTGAACTACTTCACCCTGACCATCAACCCGAGCACCGGGGAAGTGACGCTGGCCCTGCTGGACAACGTCTGGCACGCCAACACCACCAGTGCGGATGACAGCGTGGCGCTGACCTTGGACCGCGGCGTGCTGACGTTGGTGCAGACCGTGACTGATGCGGATGGCGACCGTGCCAGAGCGTCTGTAGACCTGGGTGCCAACGGCGTGTTCCGCTTTGAAGATGACGGTCCCAAAGCAAGCAATGTTCAGGCTGCTTTGGTACTGGACGATGAAGGCCTTATCGGCGGGATCAATGGCGGTTCTGGTGATGTCGCAGGGGCCAATACCAGCGTCAACGGCAACCTGAGTTATCAGTCCGGAGCTGATGGCCTCAAGTCGCTTGAGCTCTCCGGGCCGATTTCGTTGGGAAGTGAAAGCGTAACCTCCACGTGGGATGCACAAAGCGGAACCTTGTCTATCAGTTCCACTCGGGGTGTCTTGATGACGGTCACCATTACCGACCTGAGCACTGGTGCCTACTCGGTGAAACTTCTGCAGCCCTTGATGCACACAGGGGTCGATACCGAAGATAATCTCACCCTCAATGTGGGCTACAAGGTGACAGATGGTGACGGGGATAGTGCCAGTGGCGTACTTGCCGTCACCATTAACGATGATACGCCGACAATCCAGGTGGGTGAGCTGTCCCTGACTTCCTCAGTCACCTTCCTGGGTAGCAACGCCGGTTATTCAAATAGCTATGGCTACTACATCAAAGGTGATGATGGCACCCCGTTGTCCGGTAAAGTCATCTGGGCAAATGTTCACAGTCAGAGTGTGGGAAGCCAGACAGATATCAGTTCGCTGGATCCTGCTCATACCGGATTCTTTGTTATCCCCAATGGCGGTGCCAATCCCGGTCTTGTAGATGGTGCCGCTGTCACCTTCCAGTTGATTAATGGCAAGTGGCAGGCATTCGTTGGCAGTACTGCGTTGAGTGGTGCCGATGGTGCCAACATCGTGTTCAGCGATGCCAGCCTTAACCCTGGCGGTTCACATTTGCAGGATACTGGTAGCGCAGGCAACCAGAACTGGGAGGATATGACCCTCAACTCGGATTACGACTACAACGATGTCAGCACCACTGTGACTTGGGGCGGTGCTGTGCAGTTGCAGGTCGATGAGTCGAGCCTCAATCATGATGCAACAGCTGACTTTAGTGGAGTGTTCAATGTACAGCCGGGGGCAGATGGTCTGGGATCCCAGAGCTACAGCCTGAATGTACAAAATGCCAGCTCTGGTCTGATTGATACCGCCACTGGTGAGCAAGTTCAGTTGAGCATGCATGGTTCGACCCTCGAAGGACGCACTGCCACCACTGGCCAGCTGGTATTTAGCCTCACGGTTGACGGTAGCGGCAAGGTGACCCTTGATCAGCTGCGGGCTGTAGTTCACCCAACCTCTGATCCTGATGAAGCAACCTTTTTGGGCTCTGGCCACGTGAATTTGACTTTGACCGTCACCGATAAGGATGGAGATCACGCAAGCGGGGTTCTGGATATTGGTAAGGTCATCAGCTTCAAGGACGATGGCCCGAGTATCAGTGCTGGCAGTGCGGCCAATGACAGTCTGCAAGTGGACGAAAGCAACCTGTCACTCAATGCCAGCACCAGCTATGCCAGCCTGTTCACCAGCAGCTTTGGCGCCGATGGGGCCGGTACGCTGGCTTACAGCCTGAACGTCAGTGCCAGCGGTGTAGACAGCGGGCTCAACGACACCGCAACCGGCAAGAACATCCTGCTCTATCTGGAGAGTGGCAATGTGGTCGGCCGGGTCGGTAACAGCAGCGGCAGTGTGGCCTTTACCCTGACGGTCAACAAC
>NZ_CAWNWX010000039.1:0-4079 GCF_963878195.1 Aeromonas sp. HMWF016 | reverse complement strand
AGTGAGTTTAATGTAATTAAAGATTTATTGCGTTCTGCTTTAAAGACACAGCCTAATATAGATAATATTATGCTGTCTGGTGATGGTAACTGGAACTTATCATTGAACAAATTTAGCTTTAACTCCATGACTGATGTGTCAGACGTAGTGATTTATGATTTAGACTCCATGGAAAAAGAACCCAGGTGGAAATTGGACCGTATGTTCGATGCACTTCTAAACATACAGATAGCTAAGCATGGGATGTCCTCGCTTGTTGTTATCTCAAGCGAACATCAACTGAAATTGTTGCAGCGAGAAGTTAATTTCATTGAGGGCTTTGTGATCACCAAACCATTCACTTTTAAGCAGGTCGCACAAGTAGTGAATAATATTTGGACATCAAATCTTACGTCTTAACTTCAGCATTATTTATGTGACCACTTTCATTGTTATATAGCGAATTTAATAATATGAAAACTTTATAATGATACCTTGTATAAGCTATTTATCCAAGGGTCTTAGTTTTAGTGATGACTTTGCATGAGCAAAACAAATTTTTATATAAGGAGGCGAATGGGGGGAAAGCTAACGTTACACATACATTTAACTCTCACAGCCTCGTCCTTTCACTAATAAACCTAGTTAAGTTGATGTGGTTATGTTGAACAGAGTAATTAAGATTGACGTGCGGTGCGCTATAAGTTATTGATTTTAAACTGAATATTCTTTAATTGTAAAGAACTTCAAGATATCTGTATCCCCTCGGTATGCTAGCTTCGAAATAGTAAGGCAGACTAAGTGTCTGGCTGTCTGGCTATAGATGCAGCAGATGCCAAGAAATTCTGAGTTTCTGCTGGCTGAGTGTGATACTAGTCATTTTTAGCATCGCACCATCGTCTAATGGCTATGTTTATTGTCATGGTAAGGGTAAGGGGTATAAAGTGGTAGATAGTATTAAGGCTGCATGGAGGTTGTTATTTTCATTTGTCATGCCGGCTATACTTATTTTAACTGTGTTTACACCAATTGTAGTGAAAGCGAATGCAGATGAAGTTGACAGTAAAATTTACAAGGTTGCTGAGCTATCATCGCAGGTTGGTCGTCTCATTGCTGATGAACAAAGTGAAAAGGCCGTCACTTCTATGGCATTAGGCAGCGTGACTTCGGCTGTATCAAATCGTGCTGAAAACTGGTTTAATCAGTTTGGTACTGCACAGGTTAAACTAAATACTGCGCCAGATTTTTCGCTCAACGGTTCTTCGTTGGACTTCCTTTTTCCTCTATATAACAGTGCCACGGATATTGTGTTTAGCCAAGTTGGTATCAGAGAAAATGATGACTTGGTTACCACGAATATAGGTTTAGGTCATCGCCATTTTTTCCATCAGTGGATGTTCGGGTATAACGCATTTTTAGACTCGACATGGAATAATGTAAATCGTCGTTATGGTTTTGGTAGTGAGGTTTGGGTTGATAACTTACATATTTCCAGTAACCTCTATCATGGTCTCACTGATTGGCACTCTTCCCGCAGCCATGACGGATATGACGAGCGACCTGCAGATGGTTGGGATGTTCGAGCTGAAGGTTGGCTACCTAAACTACCCCAGTTAGGTGGCAAAATAGTATATGAACAATATTATGGAGATGGTGTGTCGTTATTTGACGACTTTAATGATCGTCAACATAACCCTCATTCTTTTACTCTTGGGGTTAATTATACGCCTGTGCCTTTGGTTACAATGGGGCTTGATCAGAAGCTAGGGAAAAATGGAGTGCATGACACTCAGTTTATATTGCAGATGACATACCGTCCTGGTGTGTCTTGGGTTCGGCAGATTTCGCCAAATAGCGTTGTTGCGTTACGTCAATTGAGTAGTAATCGTTTGGATTTAGTTAATCGTAATAATGATATTGTGTTGGACTATCGTAAGCAGGATAATCTCGTATTACATTTCCCCCTTCAAGTGACTGGCGAAGCTCTGTCATCTGTAACGCTGATCCCAATGATCGAGTCTAGCAATGGCTTAGACCATATCGAGCTTAATGATGGTCCCTTGCTCCATGCTGGCGGTAAAATAATTTCGAACAGTAACAATGTCATTGTGATCCAACTACCTAACTATCAGAATCTGCCGATCCCATTGGATGGTGTGGCGGTGGATCGAAAGGGCAACCGTTCCAATGTGGCTGAAACTTTGATTACAACCTCACCCCTAGTCCTTGCTTCTCAAGTTACGGTGGATAAAACTAGCGTAAAGGCTGATGGTAACGATCATGCTACCTATACCGTCACAGTCACAGATGACAACAACCAACCGATAGCAGGTAAAACCGTTAGTTGGAGTACCAACTTTGGCAAGCTTGCATCGACAACGGGGACAACCAATAGCAGTGGCCAGACAAGTGTGACTCTTTCCAGCACCTCTGCTGGTCAGGCTATTGTACAGGCCGAGTTTGAAGGAGTGAAACTACTCACTAATCCTGTGATGTTTGTTGCGCAGTTCGGTTCTCCGTCACTAACAGTACCAACAGAAGATACAATAGGTGGCCCAGCGTTAAATATTGACGTAGCGTTAAGCGAGCCCTTCATCATCACTTATCAGGGTATGCAGGCTGGGGACGTGGTCAGTTTGGCCGCCAAAATAGAGGGTATTGATGGCCAACATGCTTTTACAAAGGACTATACGGTTACTTCTGCTGATGTGGCTCAGAACTCTGTGGCGATGGGACCTTATCCAGAAGACTTATTAGGTATAGATACACATGTTTCCACTAAAAACGGTCATTTCAGGGCAACTGTCACCCGTCCTGCAACAGGACAACGGCTTAGTTCCCCTACTGTAGATGTATTCGTAGATACCAAGTGAGCTAGAAATATATAGTGCTTGCTATAAGCAAATGGAGAATAAGAACAGTTTCAGTCACTCCAATTTAGCACTTCGGGAGGCATATGCCTCCCGAAGTGTTGTTATAAAACATAGTTTCAAACAAATGATATATATAGCCTTTTTATTTACTTTATTTTTAATGGCTGCTCGTCAATGTGGCATGTTAAAAATCTGTAATAATGTAGCTATAGCATCTTTATCTAGGTTACACTTTGCCAGTGCTAAATGTAACCGCTCGACGTAATCAGGATAATCACCCCAGTGCTGTACTGTAAAAGGAGGAATAGCGCAGTGAACAAGAAGAGATGTAGGAACTGGATTAACCAGACACGGAGTGACCGGTAAGGGCGTTGCGCTGCAACCGAATAATATTATCTGGCACAAGCTCATTAGCACAAGGGATTTGGGCCACCATTTTCCGTATCTGCTGTCTAGTCTGTTCACTGTTTTCCTCCAGTTGTTGTTGTTGCAGCTGTTGCTTACTTAGCGTCGTCGAAATGTGATCAAGATGACTGCTAATTTTCGCCAACCTAGCCTGCAGTGAGTCGACTATCAATGTGAGCCGTTCATTTTCAGCCTGCTTAGATAGCAGGCTTTTGTATTGCATTCTTAGTATTACCCCCCCCACTGAAATGGCTAGACACAAGATAATTAAGGCAGTACGTTTCAGGATCAGCAGTATATTCACGGATATACCTCCCATGGTAATTCAAAATGTGGGCCGTCTCGTAGAGACTGCCACTCCCCTCCCCATGTTAGTAAAATATTCAGCTCAACTGCTGCCAACTTCATTGCGTTGGCTACCATCGTAAATGCATGCCAATCATGCCATGGAATCTGGTTATTTAACCAAGGGGCTAGATCCACCGCGTGGCCAGTAATATGTCGACTATTCAACGTTTTGGTGACGCCAGCTGCTTTCAATTCTCGTTGCCGCTCTGGTGTTCGCACACCCTCAAGCACTATAAAGTCCACCGGACTAAGCAACAGAGCCCGTCTGACTACTTGTATTAAATCAGAGTGGACTCCTTCCAACCGTCGTTCACTACGTGCACTGAAAGTCCATGTCATGATTTACTCTCCTATTTAATCATTAGGATTGAACACCAACATAAATGTTAAAATTCTTATTCTCTAATTGAAGGCTTACTTATATACCATCATCATGTAATTTTTTAGTTCTGATGATGGAACTCACCATATCTC